>JAOPWO010000186.1 GCA_025965635.1 Modestobacter sp.
ACCGCGGGCAGCTCGGCGTGGAACGGCCAGTCCAGCCGGTCGCGGGCGGCTGCGCCCAGCAGCACCCCGCCGGCGCCGGGGTGCCAGCGGCGCAGCCGGCCCGGAGGGTGCGAGTAGTAGGTGAACAGGAAGTCCAGCACGGGGTCCGTCCGGCCCGCGCGGCGCCGTTCCTGGTGCGGCACCACCCAGCGGTCGACCCGCGCCCGGTGGGCGGCGTCGCGCGCCACCCACTCCGCCTCGGCGAGGGCCGCGGCCGGGGACGGGACGGCGGTGCGCACGCCGTCCAGGGTAGGCGGCGGGTGGTCCAGCCGAACGGGGGTCGCCGGTCCGATGGTGGGCGACGGATGCCGATGCGGGCGGTGCACATCGATACCAGCGGTACCCGGCACCCCGCGCGGCGCTCCAGCCCCCCGCGGTGCTGCTGGACGAAGCGGCCTTCCGTGCCCGGCACCGGGTGATCCCGGTGGTCCTCGCCGCGCAGCTGCCGGCGCCGGCCGCGACCGCCGCCGTGCACCAGCAGACCGCTTGCCCCGCCGGGGCGCAGATCGCGATGAGCGGGGCTCCCCGGGAGGGCACCCGGATGGCCACCGACCTCTCCGGGATCGTGCACGAGGCCTGACTCAGGAGGCGCTGTTCCCCGGCCGGGCGACGTCCTCGTCCCGCTGGGCCTCGTCGTCGGTGACCAGCACGGTGTCCTGCTCGCCACCGTCGCTGCGGTTGTCACCGGTCCGGCCGTCGATGAGGTTCTCGTCGGAGTCGGCCGTGTCAGGGGACTCCGCGTAGCCGGTGCGGTCGGACTCGGTCATGAGGGTCTCCTCGAAGGGCTCGGATGGCGCGGGCCAGGGACGGCTGCGGCGTCGTCCCACCGCCCATGCCCAGCCGCCGGGAGGGAAAACGGGGGGCGGGCCCTAGAAGCAGGCCTCGTCGACCTCCATCAACGCGTTGTCGGTGTTCTCGACGACCGTCCGCTCGCTGGTCAGCCTGGGCAGCACCTGGGTGCAGAAGAACCGGGTGGCGGCGAGCTTGCCCGCGTAGAAGTGCCCGTCGCGCTCGCTCACCGAGCCGGTCAGCGCGGCCAGCGCCACCTCCGACTGCCGCACCAGCAGCCACCCGGTGACCAGGTCGCCGATGGCCAGCAGCAGGCGCGAGGTGTTCTGGCCGACGAGGTAGAGCGCGGTGGGGTCCTGCTCGGCCGCGGTGAGCCGGCCGAGCATGGCCGCCACCATGCCCTGCACGTCGGCCAGCGCGGTGGCCAGCAGGGCCCGCTCCTCCTCGAGCCGCCCGTTGCCGGCCTCGGCGTCGGTCGTGGCCTGCACCTGGCCGGCCAGCCAGCTCAGCGCCACCCCGCCGTCCCGGACGATCTTGCGGAAGAAGAGGTCCTGGCCCTGGATCGCCGTCGTCCCCTCGTAGAGGGTGTCGATCTTCGAGTCGCGGATGTACTGCTCGAGCGGGTAGTCCTGCAGGTACCCGGAGCCGCCGAGGGTCTGCAGCGACTCGCTGGTGAGCAGCTGGGTGGCCCGTTCGGAGCCGAAGCCCTTGACCACCGGCAGCAGCAGGTCGCTGACCCGCGCGGCCAGCCGGGCCTCCTCGCTGTCGGCGGTGCCGGCCGCCTGGGCTTCCATCACCTGGTCGCGGAAGGTGGCGGTGTACAGGTACAGCGCCCGCATCCCCTCCACGTACGCCTTCTGCAGCATCAGCGAGCGGCGGACGTCGGGGTGGTGGGTGATGGTCACCCGCGGCGCGTCCTTCGCAGTGGCGGTCAGGTCGGCGCCCTGCACCCGCTGCTTGGCGTAGCCGAGCGCGACCCGGTAGCCCGCGGACAGGGTCGCGATGGCCTTGGTGCCGACGAACATCCGGGCGTACTCGATCACCTGGAACATCTGGGCGATGCCGTCGTGCACGTCCCCGACCAGCTGCCCGACGGCCGGGACCGGTCCGTCCCCGAAGGTGAGCTCGCAGGTCGTGGAGACCTTGAGCCCCATCTTCTTCTCCACGTTGGTGACGTACACGCCGTTCCGCCCACCGAGGGCGCCGGTCTCGAGGTCCACGGAGAACTTGGGGACGACGAACAGCGACAGGCCCTTGGTGCCCGGCTGCGCGCCCTCGGGGCGGGCCAGCACCAGGTGGACGATGTTGTCCGAGAGGTCGTGCTCGGCCGAGGTGATGAACCGCTTGACGCCGGTGATGTGCCAGGAGCCGTCGTCCTGCTGCACCGCCTTCGTCCGACCGGCGCCCACGTCGGAGCCCGCGTCCGGCTCGGTGAGCACCATCGTGGCGCCCCACAGGTGCTCGATCATCAGCTCGGCCAGGCGCTGCTGGTCGGGGGTGCCCAGGGAGTGGAGGATCGCGGCGAAGGTGGCGCCCGAGCCGTACATGAAGGCGGCCGGGTTCGCGCCGAGCATCATCTCGAAAGCCGCCCAGCGCAGGCTGAACGGCGCTCCGAACCCGCCGAGCTCGTCGGGCAGGTCCAGCCGCCACCACTCGCCGGCGTTGACGGCCCGCACCGACGCCTTGAAGGACTCGGGCAGCGTCACGGTGTGCGCGGCCGGGTCGAACACCGGGGGGTTGCGGTCGGCGTCGGTGAACGAGGCGGCCAGCGGGCCCTCGGCCAGCCGCCGGACCTCGGCCAGCACACCGCGCGCGGTCGCGGCGTCCATCTGCTCGAACGCACCGGTCCCGAACCGGTCCTTGGTGCTCTGGAACTCGAACAGGTTGAACTCGAGGTCCCGCAGGTCGGCGGTGTAGTGGCTCAACGGGTCTCCTGGACTGCCGGACGAGGCCGGCTCGTACCAGCCGGTGGCAAAGACTATTACCGGCTGGTAACCCGAGCAGGCACCGCGGGTCCGACCCGCCCCGGGCAGGCGGAGGGCTCCTTGCTCAGCGAGCGTCGGGTTCCGTCTCCGGCGGCGGGTACACCGGGCCGGCCATGCCGTCGGCGGCGTCGTCGCCGTCGGGCGGGGAGGTGGCGCCGCCCAGCGGTGCGACGTCGGAGTCGGTGCGCGGACCGGGGTCGGGGGTGCTCATCGCCCGAGTGTCCGGCGTGCCGGCCCGGCTCACCCGTCGAGCGCGGGGCCGGCCTCGTGGCGGGGGTGGCCGGTCGTGCGCTCGCGCTGCTTCATCCGCGCCTCGAAGACGTGCCGGTCGCCGCCGGCCACCTGGTCGCGGGCCTGCTGGTCGAGGTCGCGGAAGGTGGACCAGTAGTTCGCGTCGAAGTCCTCGACGATCTGGAAGGTCCACCGGTCGCCGATCACGTTGCGGCCGACGAGGTCGTGCTCGAGGGTGTCGGCGAGCTCGGTGTGCCCGGCGTCGCGGAACCCGGCCACGGCGTCCTGCAGCAGCAGGTCGGCCTTGCCGGTGAGCTGGTGGAAGCCGTACAGCATGCCGCGGGCCTGGTCGACGGTCTCCAGCGCCTCGGACAGCTTGCCGAGGGCGGCCACCGCGTCGTCGTCGAGGTCCGGGCGGGTGCGATCGCTCATGGGCCCAGTCTGCCGTGCCGTCCCCGCTGCGGGGCCCCGCCGCTCAGCGGTGGTCCTTGCTCACGCCGGCTGCTCCTGGGTGATCGCCACGTCGATGAGCCGCTCGGCCAGCGCGCGCCCGTGCGAGGCGGGGCCGTCGGGGCCGAGCAGGCCACCGGAGAGGTACATGCCGTCGATGATCAGGTGGACCTGGGCGGCGAGGTCCTCGGCGTACCGGGGCACGAGCTCGCCGGCCAGCGCGAGCAGCCGCATGTGCAGCTCGTACTTGTAGTCCGCGGCGGCGCTGCGCGCCGGGTGCATCGGGTCGTCGTACTCGCTGCTGACGTTGGTGAAGGGGCAGCCGCGGAAGCCGACCCGGGTGACGTCCCTCGCCACGATGTCCACGACCGAGAGCAGAGCGGCGCGGGGGTCGCCCTCCAGCCGGTCCAGCTCGGCGTCGACGGAGGTCAGCACCGTGGCGGCCTTGCGGCTGAGGTACGCCCCGACCAGGTCGTCCTTGCTCTTGAAGAGCCGGTAGACCGTCATCTTCCCCAGCCCGGTCTCGCGCACCAGTTCGTCCATGCCGACGCTGCGCGAACTGCGGGAGGCGAACAGCCGCTCCGCGGTGTCCAGGACGATCTGCTGCCGCTCGGCGCGGGAGCGCCGGAGCGGCGCGTGCCCGTCGTCGGCGGGGTGCAGGGGGAGGGCTGCGGCAGTCACAGGACGGATCGTGCAGCACGTCGTGACGGAGCAGTTCACGGCACGCCGGGGGCAGGTCCGATTGCGCTGCGTCACTGGGATGAGGGGCACATCCCGGGACGACCGGGGTCCGTGGTGCTGGTGAGACAGCGGTGAGTGACCGTCCGACCCGGTTGCGGCGGAGCCGCCCGCCAGGCGGAGGCGTCAGGCCCGGCGCACCCGGCGCGGGTTGGCGAGCATCCGGCCCACCGCGTCGGTACGGGCCGGCGTCTCGGTGGCCGACGGCTCGGCGGTCTGCCGGTCGTCGCCGCGGTGGTCGTCGTCGGTGTTCCGCATGTCGATCAGCTTCCCCCTGTCACCGGCGGAGACACAGGCCTGGGAGGAGTGAAACCCGTCCGGGGGGTGAGACGTCGCTCACGGGCGGTCGGTCAGGACGTGCGCGCGGGCACCAGGGGCTGGTCGGCCGGAGCGGGCGTCGGCCAGGTCCGGGTGCGCTCCCGGGTCGCGGCCAGGGACGCGACCCAGATCAGCGTGGCGACCGCGACGACGAAGAAGCTCGGCGGCAGGTCGACCATCGCCGACAGCAGCAGGCCGATCCAGACCGAGAGGACGGCGAAGACGACGGCCAGCCCGGCCACCGCCGCCGGCCGGGCGGTGAGCCGGAGCGCCGCCGCCGCCGGGGTGACGACCAGGGCGAACAGCAGCAACGTGCCGACGACCTGCACGGCCATGGTGATCGTCAGCGCGAGGAGCACGACGAAGGCGATGCCGAGGGCCCGCACCGGCACGCCCCGCGCCTCGGCGACGGCGGGGTCGACGGAGGCGAACACGAGCGGGCGGGCCAGCACGGCCAGGGTGAGGACGACGAGCGCGGTGAACCCGCCGAACACCCACAGCTGACCGCTGGAGATGGCCAGCAGGTTGCCGAACAGCACGCTGGTGGTGGCGCTGGCGTTGGCCGCGGCGAGCGAGGCGAACAGCACGCCGAGCCCGGTGGCCGCGGCCAGCACGGTCCCGGTGGCCACCTCCCGATCGGCGCCGCGGCTGCCGAACAACCCGATCAGCAGGCCACCACCGACGCAGAAGACGGCTAGCCCGAGGGTGACCGGCGCGCCGACCAGGATCGCGCCGGTGGCGCCGGGGAAGCCGATGTGGGCGAGGGCGTGCGCGGCGAAGGCGTTCTGCCGGGTGATGACGAACCAGCCCATCAGCCCGGCGGCGAGCGCGACCATCGTGCCGCCGAGGAAGGCGTGCTGCATGAAGTCGGTCTGCAGCACCTGCAGCCAGTTGGTCTGGAACTCGACGGCGGCGAGCCCGTCGGATGAGGGGGTCATGCGGGCTCCTTCAGCCGCCCCGGGTGAACAGGTCACCCTGCGGGGTGCGGACCACCCGGATCGGCGTGCCGTAGAGGTGGGTGAGCAGGTCCTCCTGCACCACCTCGTCGATCCGGTCGTGGTGCGGGTGTCCGTCGAGCAGGTAGACCGCGTCGGTCAGCACCGGCAGCAGCGGGTTGAGGTCGTGCGCGACCACCATGATGGTCACCGGGCGCTCCTCGCGGAGGGCGCCCAGCAGCTCGACGACCTCGTGCTGGTGGCGCAGGTCGAGGTTGGCCAGCGGCTCGTCGAGCAGCAGCAGCTCGGCGTCGTCCACGATGGCCTGGGCGATCGCGACGCGTTGCTGCTGCCCCCCCGAGAGCCGGGACATCCGCTGCTCGGCGTAGCCGGTGGCGCCCACCCGGGCCAGGGCCTCGTCGACCCGGGCGCGGTCGGCGGCGGAGATCCGCCGCACGCCGAACCGGGTGCCGGCCAGGCCGAGGGTCACCAGGTCGCGGGCCCGGACGGCGTCGCTCACCGCGGAGCGGTAGTTCTGCGGGACGTACCCGATCCGGCGGTCGCCGCGCCGCGGCGACCCGCCGAGCACCTCGATCCGCCCCTCGGCGGCCGGCAGCAGGCCCAGGACGAGCTGGAAGAGGGTGGTCTTGCCGGCCCCGTTGGGGCCGATGACGCCGACGATGGCGCCGGTCGGGACGCGCAGGCTGCCGTCGGACCAGATGGTCCGGCCGCCGCGCACCGCTCGAACGCCGTCGAGCACGAGGGCGTCGTCGGTGCGCGGTCGCGCCGTCGTGCGGTCCACGCTCGTGATGGTCATGCTCCGCCCAGTGCGTCCGACAGCTGCTGCAGCTGGTCCAGCTGCCATGCCACGAAGGAACCCGCGCCGGGCGGCGCCGATTCCGTGACGTCCACGACGGGCACGCCGGCGTCCTCGGCGGCGTCCCGGAGCTGCGCCGGGATGCTGCCCTCGGTCTGCGTGTTGTGCACCAGCACGTCCACCGAGCCGTCGCCGAGCGCGGTCTCGAAGGCGGCGATGTCGCCGGGGGCGGGGTCGGTCTCGTTGCTCGCGGAGTCCCGGTAGCCCGGCGGCGTGGCGTCGGTGAGGCCGAGCTCGGCCGCCATCAGGTCGAAGACCGTCTCGGTGGCGGCGTAGCTGCGGCCGGTGGCGGTGGCCCGCAGCTCGGCGACCGCGTCCCGGTAGGGCTTCAGCTCCGCGGCCCAGGACTCCGCCGAGGCGGTGAACGTGCTCGCCGCGTCGGGGGAGAGCTCGCTCAGGGCGGCGGTCACCGCCTCCGCGGTCGCCTGCACGTCGGCCGGGGAGTACCAGAGGTGCGGGTTGGTGCCGGTCGCACGCCCGTCGGCGCCGCCCTCGATGCCGGCGACCTCGGCGGCCTCGACGACGGCCGGTGCGGGGTCCAGGCCCGCGAGGGCGGACGACGCCCAGGAGTCGTAGCCCGCACCGTTGACCACGACCAGCTCGGCGTCCTCGAACGCGGCCAGGTCGCCGGTGGTCGGCTCGAACTCGTGCGGGTCGCCCGCGGCCGAGTCGACGATCGTGGTCACGGTGGCGCAGTCGCCGCCCAGCGTCCGGACCGCGTCGCCCCAGTGGCCGACCGAGACGACGACGTCGACGACCTCACCGGGGCAGCTCTCCGGATCGCCGGCGCTGGTGGCTGCCCCGGCGCCGGCCTCGCCGGAGCACGCGCTCAGAACCAGAGCCGCCGCAGCGGCGAGGGCGGCAGCGCGGACCGGGTGGACGGCGCGGGCAGGGACGGGGACGCGAGGGCGGCGCACGAGGACTCCGGTGGACCTAGGTGACAATGATTCCCAGTATCGCGGATCTCCCCGCCCGGGGTGCAACCGCCCCACGTGCCGCCGTCCGCAGCGGCCCGGCTCGGCCCGGATCGGCCCGACTCAGCCCGGATCGGCCCCCTCGGCGGGCTGCTCGGGATGGGGGGTGCGACCGCTGCCGTCGCTGTCCGGCGGGTCGCTCCCCTCAGCGGGCTCGGCCGGGTGCGGTGTGCGGCCGGTGCCGTCGGGTCGGTCCTCGTCGCCGGCGGGCTGGGGTGCGTTCTCGGTCATGCCCCCGCCGTTCCCCGGCGTGCCGCCGGACAACCGTGCCGCCGGACGACCGTGCCGCCGGACGACCGTGCCGTCGGACGACCGTGCCGTCGGCCGATCCTGGTTCAGCCGACGAGGACGGCGGGCGGGGTCCGGGTCAGCAGGTCCTGCACGGTGGCGTCGTCGGGCAGTGCGCCCCGCGCGCCGGGTCCGGTGGTCGAGGCGGCGGCGGCGGCGACGGCGTACCGGACTGCGGCAGCCAGCTCCTCGCCGCGGGCCAGTGCTCCGGCCAGCGCGCCGCAGAAGCAGTCCCCGGCCCCGGTCGTGTCGACCGCCGACACCGGCGGTGGGGCCTGCAGCGACGCCGTTCCCGTGCCGGTGACCACCAGGGCGCCGCCCGCGCCGAGCGTGACCACCACGGCCCCGGCGTCCAGCTGACGGCCCAGCCCGACGAGGTCGGCGGGGGTGCGGTCGCCGTCGTCCGCGCCGGTCAGCCGCAGCAGCTCGTGCTCGTTGGGCACCAGGACGTCGACCAGCCGCACCAGCTCGGCCGGCAGGGGCTGCGCCGGCGCCGGGTTGAGGACGACGGTGCCCCCGGCCGCCGCGGCCGCGGCCCGCACGGTGTCCAGCGGGTTCTCCAGCTGGAGCAGCAGCACGGCAGCGTCGCGGACCTCGGCCACGTCGACGTCGGCGGGGCTCAGTGCGGCGTTGGCACCGGGTACGACGACGATCAGGTTTTCCCCGCCGTCCGCCTCGACCGGGATGGTGGCGCTGCCGGTCGGCTCCCCGGGGGTGGTGTGCACGAGCCGCACGTCGACCCCCAGCGCGGCCAGCGCGGCGCGCTGCCGGTCCCCGGCCGGGTCGTCGCCGACCCGGCCGACCAGCACCACCCCGCGGTGGAGCCGGCCCGCCGCTGCCGCCTGGTTGGCCCCCTTCCCGCCGGGCGCGATCCGGACCGAGGTTCCGATGACGGTCTCTCCGCGACCGGGCAGCCGGTCCACGGTGACCAGGACGTCCTCGTTGAGGCTGCCGACGACGGTCACGGACCCGCCGCGGGCCGGCGCCGACGCCCCCACGTCCGTCCGTTTCCGCGCCATGCCCCTGAGGTACCGCAGGGGCCTGCCGATGACACCCGGGAGACCCATGAGCAGCGACCGCGACACGACCCGGCACGACTTCGCCGGGTCGGTGAACATGACCGTCGACGAGCTGGAGGAGTGGCTGGCCACCGAGGAGTCCCGGTCGGTCGGCCAGAAGACCGGCGGCTCCGACGAGTCCACCGGGCACGAGTCGGGACGGCGGATCGTGCAGCTGCTGCGCACGAAGGCCGCCGACCTGACCGACGACGACCTCTCGCACATGCGCAAGGTGCACGGCTACGTGCAGCGGCACCTGGCGCAGGAGCCGGCCGAGGAGGTCGTCGAGACGTCCAAGTGGCGGTACTCGCTGATGAACTGGGGCCACGACCCGCTTCGGGGTGGGTCGGGCGGGTCGACGAAGCGGTAGCGGCGACGCGTGCGCCGCAACGACCCGGCCCAGTACGACGAGCGCGCCGACCAGTGGTGGGATCCGGCGGGCGGGTTCGCGATGCTGCACTGGCTGGCCGCCTCCCGGGCTGAGCACGTGCCCCCGGCCGCCGGCCGGGACGCGCTGCTGGTCGACCTGGCCTGCGGCGGTGGGCTGATGGCGCCGCATGTCGCCCGGCTCGGGTACCGGCACGTCGGGGTGGACATCGGGCGGGCCGGCCTGGAAGTCGCCCGCGACCACGGCGTGCGGGTGATCCGCGGGTCGGTGCTCGCCGTCCCGCTGGCCGACGGCTGTGCCGACGTGGTCCTCGCCGGCGAGGTGCTCGAGCACGTGGCCGACCACGCCCAGCTGCTCCGCGAGTGCGCCCGGCTGCTCCGGCCCGGGGGAACGCTGGTGGTCGACGCGATCGCCGCCACCCGGCTGGCCGACCTGGTCGCCGTCCGGATCGGTGAACGGGTGCCCGGCGGTCCTCCGCCCGGCATCCACGACCCGGCGCTGTTCGTCGACCGGGCAGCACTCGTCGCGTTGGCCGGCCGGCTGGGCATCGAGCTGCGCCTGGTCGGGCTGCGCCCGTCGGTGCGTGACCTGCTCGCCCGGCGGCGGGCACCCGGACGGAACGTCCGGATGCGCCCGATGCGCTACACCGGCGTGCTGTTCGCCGGGTACGGCACCAAGCGGGCAGCCGTGGAGCGGCGGGCGGTGGGCAGCGCACGTACGGTCGGGGACATGACCGAGGCGGGCCGGTTGGACTCGAACGCACCGGTGACCGGCTCGTGACGGCCGCGGTGCTCACCGGCGCCGGGCGGGCACTGCCGGCGACGTACTCCCAGGACGCGGTGTGGGACGGCTTCTTCGCCGGGCACTATGCCGGGGTCCGGGCCGCCGAGCGCATCTTCAAGGGCGCCGGGGTGCGCACCCGGCACGCGGTGGCCAACCCGGTCGACGAGGACCTGTCGAGCTGGGGCACGGGCGCGCGGATGGAGCGCTACCTGACCGAGGCGCTGCCGCTGGGCAAGCAGGCCGTCGCCGGTGCGCTCGACGCGGCCGGGCTCGCGCCCGGGGACGTGGGGCTGTTCGCCGTGGCCACGTGCACCGGCTACGCCACCCCCGGCCTGGACATCCGGCTGGCCAGCGACCTGGGCATGCCGCTGGGGCTGCAGCGGCTGCTGGTCGGGCACATGGGCTGCTACGCCGCACTGCCCGGTCTGGGCGCGGTGACCGACTTCGTCAGCGCACGGTCGCGGCCGGCGGTGCTGCTGTGCTGCGAGCTGACCAGCCTGCACGTGCAGCCGGCGCAGCGGGACCTCGACCAGGTCGTCGCCCACGCACTGTTCAGCGACGCCGCCGCAGCGGTCGTGGTCGAGCCGGGCGCCGGTCGCGGCCGTCGGATGGCGGGCCTGGTGGCCAGGACCGACTCCTCCACCGCCGACCACATGACCTGGGACGTCACCGATCTCGGCTTCCGGATGGGGCTGTCGCCACGGGTCCCCGACGTGCTGGCCCGGCACGTGGGTGAGGTGGTCGCCGAGCTGCTGGACGGCGCGGGCCTGCGCAGCGAGGACGTCGCGGGCTGGGCCGTGCACCCGGGCGGCCCTCGGATCCTCGACGTCGTCCGCGACGAGCTGGGCTTGGCCGAGATGCAGCTGGCCGCCTCCCGGCGGGTGCTCGCCGAGCACGGCAACTGCTCCTCGGCGACGGTCCTGCTGGTGCTCGACGAGCTCGCCGACGTCGACGGGCCGGTGGTCGTCCTGGCGTTCGGACCGGGGCTGACGCTCTACGCGGCGCTGCTCCTGCCGGTCTAGCCGGAGGCTCCCGCCCGGCCCGTCCTTCGCCGGCCCGGCGGGGCCCGACGGGGCCGGCGGCACTGGCGGGGAGGGCGCGCGGGAGGGGGTTCCTCGCACGCCGCGCGCGGCCCTACCCTCGACTCGACCCCTCGATGGAGAGGCATGGTCGAGGAGGCGCCGTGAGCGGTCCAAGGCCTGGTCCGGTCCGGGTGTTCCTGTTCTGCCCGGACGAGGTCTTCCGCCGCGGGATGGCCGGGGTGCTGGGCGACGACCCGGAGCTCGCGGTGATCGGCGAGGCGGGCTCGGTGGCCGACGCGCTGGCCCGGTTACCCGCTCTGCGCCCCCACGTCGTCGTGCTCGACCTGCCCGGCGCCGACCTGGCCGAGGTGCACCGCCGGTTGCGGGGCCTGCTGCCCCGGACGGCGGTGCTCGTCCTGCAGGGGCCCGGGATGCCGCTCCCGGCCGAGGGCGTGGCCGGCGACGGAGCACCGGTGATCATCCGCAAGCCGGTCCGCGGCCGCACGCTGGTCGCCGCGGTGCACGCCGTCGCCGCGGGGCTCGTCCCGTCCTCGTCCGGGCCCGTAGCGCATCGCCGTCCCGACATCGGTGGTGACCGGCTGGCCGGGCTGACCGAGCGCGAGCGCGCGGTCCTCCGGCTCATCGGTGAGGGCCTGACCAACCGGCAGATCGCCGACCGGATGGGGCTGGCCGAGAAGACGGTGAAGAACTACACCTCGCACCTGCTCGCCAAGCTCGGGCTCGAGCGGCGCACCCAGGCGGCGATCCTCGCCACGCGACTGGGGCAGCCCGACGGGCCGGGCTGAGAGCCGGGTCCCCCCGGGACGACCGGACGGGGCAGGGTCCGGTCGTCCCGATGGGCGGGTGGAGAGATCAGGCGGGCCGGGCGAATCGCCGGACCGGTGTGCGGGCCACCGCGGGCCGCAGCAGGGTCTTGCCGTGGGAACCGACGACGACGAGGTCGGCGCCGCGGGCGGCGCCGGTGAACGCCTCGAACACCGTGGCGTCGAGGACGGCCGTGCGCACCTGCGGGCGGACACCCGCCTCAGCGGTGGCCGCACGCACCCGGGCGTCCAGCTCGGCCAGCAGCGGGCCGTGCGCGGGGACGCCCTCGGTGTCCTCGGTGTCCTCGGCGCTCACGCGCACGGCGACGACGGTCGCCTCCCGGCGGGCCGCCTCCTGCAGGGTCCAGACCAGCGCGTCGTGGCTGGCCGGGGCGTCGTCCACCGCGACGAGCAACCAGGGCCGCTGCCGTCGGGGGAGGTGCGGGACCGGGTGCGCACCGGCGGAGGGGTCGGGCCGGCCGGGGGGAGGCGGGGTCAGGGCACCGGCCCGGTCGGTGGAGGTGGTGTCGGCGACGGTCGCAGGAGGAAGCGGGGCCGGGGAGTCAGGGGCCACGAGCAGCAGTCGCACGGGGTGCATGCAGCGATCGTGGCCAGACCGTCACGCGGTGGACAGGGACCAAGGGCCCGCCGCGGAAGATCCAAACTGGTCCAGTTCAGTAATCAGGTGGTCCCGGGCGCGGCGCTACCAACTGTGACGAATCGACTGCGGAATCTCGGGCCGCGGCTCCTCCCCCGCCGGCTGGAGCCCGTGAGCGTTCGAGCCGGTAGAAGGCCACCGCGTTGCCGTGGAGCACGGCGTCCCGGTGCTCCCCGGCCGCATCGGCGGTGAGTTCGACGTCGGCGTCGGTGAAGGGCCGCCGCACGCGGGTCGAGGGGAGGTCCGTCCCGGCCAGCAGCGCGGTCGGGTCTACGGCCAGCACGGCGCGGACGGCCCGGGCGACGTCGAGGTCGCCCCGGCCGAAGCCGGTCGCCTTGACCCGCACGCCGCTGTCGACCAGGTCGAGCAGGTGCGGCAGGCCGTCGGCGTGCAGGCCCAGGTGGTCGATGCTCACCGCAGGGAGGCTGCGCAGCGTGCCGGCGAGCTCGGGCAGGTCCCGGGCGTCGACGTAGAGCTCGGTGTGCATGCCCGCCAGGTCGTGGACCCGGCGCGCCAGGCGGTCCAGGTGCTCGAGGCCGGCCGAGCCGCCGCGGCGCAGGTTGAACCGCACTCCGCGCACGCCGCGCTGCCCGAGGTCGACGACCGCCTCGTCGGGGAGATCGGGCGGGATCTGGGTGACCCCCACGAAACCGGGGCCCAGCTGGGCGAGGGCGTCGAGCAGGTGCTCCTGGCCGAGGCGGTGGAACGACCCCGACACGACCGCGCCGCCGACGACGCCCAGAGCGGCGGTGCGCCGTCGGTACTGCGCAACGGTGAACTCGCCCGGCAGGAACCCATCGTCCTCGTACAGCGGGAACCGGCTGTCGATCACGTGGAAGTGGGCGTCGAAGAACGCGGTCGGCATGGTGGGCGTCCTCCGGCGGGGGAGCTGCAGCGCCGGGTCTCGCGGAGAGCGGGTGACGAGAATCGAACTCGCACTGTCAGCTTGGGAAGCTGATGTTCTACCATTGAACTACACCCGCAGGGGCCTCGCGGCCCTCGGCGGAGAGCGTAGCAAGGCCCCCGAGCCGGTCGGCAGGCCGTCCGGCCGGACCCGCGTCGGCGCTGGTTGGTTCCGCATGCGGGGAGATCCGTCGCAGCGGGTTCCCTAGACTCCGCGCCATGCTGCTGTCCGACCGTGACATCCGCGCCGCGCTGGCGGCCGGCCGGCTGGGCATCGCGCCCTACGACGCCGGGATGGTGCAGCCCTCCAGCATCGACGTCCGGCTGGACCGGTTCTTCCGGGTCTTCAACAACGCCCGGTACACGCACATCGACCCGGCGCTGCAGCAGGACGACCTCACCACGCTGGTCGAGCCGGCCGGCGAGGAACCGTTCGTGCTGCACCCGGGCGAGTTCGTCCTCGGTTCGACGCTCGAGGTGGTCACCGTCCCCGACGACCTGGCCGCCCGACTGGAGGGCAAGTCCTCGCTGGGGCGGCTGGGGCTGCTCACGCACTCGACGGCCGGCTTCGTCGACCCCGGTTTCAGCGGTCACATCACCCTCGAGCTGTCCAACGTGGCCAACCTGCCGATCACGCTGTGGCCCGGCATGAAGATCGGCCAGCTCTGCCTGTTCCAGCTGAGCACGCCGGCCGAGCATCCCTACGGGGCGGCGGTGTACGGCTCGCGCTACCAGGACCAGCGCGGGCCCACGCCGTCCCGCTCGTTCCGGAACTTCAGCCGGGCGGACACCCGCCGGGTCGACCCGGTGGGCGACCCGTCGTGAGCCTCGCCCGGGAGGGTGATCGGTCGTCCACGGCCGGATGGCGAAGAGCGTCGCGGGGTAGGGCTCGCCCCATGGATCTCCGGGACTCCCCTGACGCCGCGATGCTGCGGCACACCCCCGCCGGCCCCGGCCGGGTCGGCCCCTTCGACTGCGCCGAGGAGTCCGCCCACTACGCGTTCTCGGTGCAGCTGCTGCTGACCGAGTTCGCGCCGGTCGTGCCGTGGCGGCAGGAGGGGGTCGCCGAGCTGGGCAGCGGGGACGCCCGGGCCATCGGCCAGGTGGTGCGCACCGAGCCCGAGCTCCGGGTGCACGGCACCGACATCAGCGCCAGCTCGGTGCAGCGGGCCCGGGAGACCATCGCCGAGCTGGGCGTCGCCGACCGGTACACCGTCGAGCTCGGCGACTTCTTCGCGTGGGCCGGCTCCCCGGCGGGGCAGCAGGTCTCCACGGTGATCGCGAACCCGCCGTACATCCCCGCTCCGGACGGCGACATCCTCATGCCCGAGCTCTGGGGCGGCGAGCACGGCAACGACCTGGTGCTGCGTCTGCTCGAGGCCGGGTTCGAGCACCTGGTCATCGCCCTGCCCAGCTACTCCCACCCGACCGAGACGCTGGACCGAGCCGCGGACCTGGGGTACCGGGCGGCCAACTTCCTGGCCATGGGCCTGGAGTTCGGCCGGTACAGCCGCGAGCCCAAGGTCCACCGGCACATCCAGCAGCTGGTCGCCGCCGGGCACGGCTGGGCCGGCGACGACGAGTACGTCGTCGCGGTCGCCCTGCTCACCCGGTCGCCCGAGGTGCGCGACCGGTCGGCCCAGGTCCGGCGGGCGCTGCAGCTGCCCGGCTGACCGGCGCGCTCAGCCGCCGGTGGGGCCCGGGATGACGGGCACCACCGGCTGCCCGGCGAGGCCGGGGACCTCGTCGTCGACGTAGCGCTCCCGGCAGACGCTCCACCCGGTGACCAGGAGCAGCGCGACGCCGACGTAGACCAGCACGAACATGCCGGCGTAGCCCCCGGTGACCCCGCGCAGCACCCCGACGAGCAGGGGGCCCACGCTCGCCAGGGCATAGCCCCAACCCTGGGTCAAGGTCGACAGGGCCGCGGTGGACTCGGGCGTGCGGGCCCGCAGGCCCATCAGCGTCAGCACCATGGCGAAGGTCCCCATGCCGCCGGCCAGCAGGCTCATCCAGAGCCACGGGACGGTGAGCGGGGCGATCAGCAGCCCGGTCCACCCGACCAGGTAGCACGCCAGGAAACCCAGCAGCAGCGGACGCTGCAGGTGCTGGCGGACCGTCAGCGACGGGACGACGGCGTTGATCGGGATGACGACGACCGCGTTCAGCCCGATCAGCAGGCCGGCGGTCGCCGCGGCCATCCCCTGGTCGCGCAGGTACTGCGCCGTCCAGCCCACGATGATGTAGGCCTGCATGGCCTGCACCCCGAACATCACGGCCATCACCCAGGTCAACCGGGCGCGGGCCAGGGCCCGCATGCGCACCGGCTGAGGCTGGCCCGGCGGCGTCCCGGGCCGGGCCGGGACCGCCAGCCACGGCAGCGCGGCGACCAGCGCGAGCGCCGCCCACACGCCGAGCGCCCAGCGCCAGCCGTCCGCGCCGACCGCCTCGGCGATCCCGGCGGTGGCACCGGAGGCGAGGGCGCCGCCGATCGCCATCGCCGTGCCGTAGGCACCGACCAGCGCTCCGGTGCGGCTGGGGAAGTACCGCTTCACCAGCCCCGGCAGCAGCACGTTGCCCAGTGCCCCGCCGATCATCGCCACGGCCGTCCCTGCCGCGAACAGGGCGAAGGACGGCGCCGCCGCCCGCCCGACCAGCCCCACCGTCATGGCCAGCATCGCCGCGGCGATGACGTGGCCGTCCCGGAACCGGGCTGCCAGTGGCGGCCCGGCGAACCCCAGGACGGCGAAGCACAGCACCGGCAGCGTCGTCACCAGCCCGGCTGCGGCCGAGGAGACGCCCAGGCCCTCCTCCACCTCGGCGAGCACCGGGCCGACCGAGTTGACCGCCGTCCGCAGGTTCAGCCCGGTCAGCACGATCGCCGCGCCCACCAGCAGCAGCCCCCGGGACGAGGCCGTCGGAGCGGTGGTGGAGGTGGGGGTGGTCCGCGTCACGACTGCGCAGTCTGCTCCAGCCCTCCGGGCGGGCCCGGGTGGCCCCGCGGTCAGCGCGTGCCGCTGACGGTGACGACGACCTCGGCCACCGGCCGGGCGCTGCCGTCGGGGCCGACCCGGAGCGCCGCCAGCCGGTGCGGTCCGTCGCCCGCCGGCGTCGCCACGGTCAGCGTGGGGCTGAGGCACTGCCGGAGCTCCAACTGCGGGCCCACCGGCGACTCGGTGTAGGACACGGTGCTACCGGCGTTCCCGCGCACCGGCTCGCCGTCCAGGGTGACGACGTAGGGCGCGTCGTCCGGCCCGGTCAACCGGAAGCGGAGCGGCTGGCCGGCGGTGACCGCGCTGGTCTGCACCCCGATCCCGGCCGTGCGGCAGTCCGCGGTCAGCGGCACGTCCGCCGCGCCGCGGCCGCCGGCCACAGCGAGCACGGCCAGCACCACCACCGCCACCGACAGCCAGGTCCAGTGCCGGCTGCGGTGCACCGCCGGCCGGTCGTCGGCCAGTGCCCGCTCGTCGTTGACGTCGCGGGCGTAGTGCAGCCGGGTGCGGCGGTTCCCGGCCGCCAGTTCGGGGTCCTCCCGCCCCCGGACGCCGCCGAACAGGAAGCTCATGCCACCCAGTGTCCCCGCGCCTCCGGGCGGGGGGCCGCGCCGGTCCGACTCCTCCCGGCCGCAGCGACGTCCTCACCGGGCGGGCGTCAGCGCCGGCGCGCACCGCAGCCGGGGGCCGGGACCGGTGCCTCGACGTGCCCGGGTCCCCTGCATCCCGCGGGTGGTCGTCCACCACATCGTCGCCACCGAGGCCTGGCTGGGCTTCTGGCCGGCCACGGGCCTGCTCTCCTCGCGCTCTCCGGATCGCCGGTGGTCCGCTCGCTCGACCGCGGCGCGGGAACGACGATCAAGAACCGGCTCCAGCGCCTGCTCCCGGTGCTGTGGCTCGCCGGCGTCCCGCTGATGTCCTGGCACGGCTGGCCCGTCGCCGAGCGCCCCCGCTGTGGCAGCTGGTCTTGTGGGTGTTCCCGCTCGGCGACCCACCCGGCTCGGCGCCGGCGTGCTCACCGACGGGTTCACGTTGCTCTCGCTCTGGGGGCTCGGCTCCGCGCACCGCGAGGGGGTGCTCCGGGGGATCCCCGTCTGGGCGGTGGTCGCGACCGGACGGCGCTCGCCGGGGCGGCGGTCCGGTGGGCGTTCACGCACCAGGAGGAGGGCAGCGAGGACGTCGACCTGGTCCCGACGGACCGGGCGCTCTACTCCTTCGGCTTCGTGCTGGTCCTGCTCCGCGTCGCGCCCACGTCCAGCTGGACCGGTCGGAGCCGGCTCCTCGACCGGATCACCACGATCGTCAACGGCCGGGCGGTGGTGGTCCACCTCTGGCACGACGTCGCCATCGAGCTGAGCCACCCCGTCGGTGACCGGTTCCGCGTCTGGGACCTCGGGGAGTCCGTCGGCACCGTCCTCTGCGCGGTGATCACGGTCCGGGCGAGGCGAACGCCCCGAGCGTGGGGACCCGGGCGCGCCGGCCGTTCCCGAGACGGCCGGCGTACCGGTGGGGGGCCCGCTCAGTCGTGCCGGGTGGCGGCCGAACCGGTGCCGGCCGGGTCGTCGGGCTCGGTGCCGACGTCCGGGCCGGAGCCGGTGCCGGGAGCGCCGGCCGGGGCCAGCGAGCGGAGCAGGATCTGGCTGACGTCGAGGACCTCGACGTGCTCCTTGGCCTCGCCGTTCTGCTTCTTGGAGGTGAGCGCGTCCGACAGCATGGTGATGCAGAACGGGCAGGCGGTCGAGATGACGTCGGGGTCGAGCTCGAGGGCCTCCTCGGTGCGCTCGACGTTGATCCGCTTGCCGATCTTCTCCTCCATCCACATCCGGGCACCACCGGCGCCGCAGCAGAAGCCGCGGTCCTTGCACCGGTGCATCTCCTGGGTGGTGAGGCCCTGGACGGAATCCAGGATCTCCCGCGGCGGCGTGTAGACCTTGTTGTGCCGGCCCAGGAAGCACGGGTCGTGGTAGGTGACCTTGCGGTCGATCGGGGTGACCGGGGTCAGCCGGCCCTCCGCCACGAGCGTGCCCAGCAGCTGGGTGTGGTGGACGACGTCGTAGTCGCCGCCCAGCTGCGGGTACTCCCGGTTGATCGAGTTGAAGCAGTGCGGGCAGGTGGCCACGATCTTCCGCCGGCCGGCCTCGCGGCCCTCGAAGACGGTGTTCAGCGTCTCGACGTTCTCCGCAGCCAGCTGCTGGAAGAGGAACTCGTTGCCCATCCGGCGGGCCGGGTCACCCGAGCAGGTCTCGCCCGACCCCAGGACGGCGAACTCCACGCCGGCGGTGTGCAGCAGTTCGGCGACGGCCTTGGTGACCTTCTTGGCCCGGTCGTCGATGGCGCCGGCGCAGCCGACCCAGAACAGGTACTCGACGTCGTCCTCGATCGCGCCGTCGACCTGCCTGACCTCGAAGTCGAGGTCCTTCATCCACTCCTCGCGGACGTTGCCACCCACGCCCCACGGGTTCCCGCGGTTCTCCAGGTTGCGCATCATCACGCCGGCCTCGGAGGGGAAGCTGGACTCGATCAGCGTCTGGTAGCGGCGCATGTCCATGATGTGGTCGACGTGCTCGATGTCGACCGGGCACTGTTCGACGCAGGCGCCGCAGTTGGTGCAGCTCCACAGCACATCGGGGTCGATGACCCCGCCCTCCTCGAGGGTGCCGACCAGGGGGCGGTGCGCCTGGGCGTCGTTGGTGCCCGGGATGCGGGCGTAGCCCGAGGCCCAGGCCTGCTCGTCGCTGGGCTCGAGCACCGAGTAGTCGGCGAAGTCCGGGGCGTCGTCGGAGGCCTTCTGCGCGCCGGTCAGGTAGGGGGCCTTGGCGTACAGGTGGTCCCGCAGGTCCATGATCAGCATCTTCGGCGACAGGGGCTTGCCGGTGTTCCAGGCCGGGCACTGGCTCTGGCACCGCCCGCACTCGGTGCAGGTGGTGAAGTCCAGCATCCCCTTCCAGGTGAAGTCCTCGATCTTGCCGCGGCCGAAGAGGTCGTCCTCGTCCGGGTCCTCGAAGTCGATCGGCTTGCCGTTGCTCATCATCGGCTGCAGCGGGCCCAGGGCGACGCCGCCGTCGGCCTCACGCTTGAAGTAGATGTTGAAGAAGGCGCTGAAGCGGTGCCACGCGACGCCCATGTTGAGCACCCGGGAGATCGTGATCAGCCAGACCAGGCTCACCACGATCTTCACGAAGGCGACGATCGACAGCAGGTCCTCGTTGCCCGGGACGATGTGCGACAGCGCGCTCGAGACCGGGTGCGACCAGGCCGGCGCGTCGGTGAGCCCGGCGGCGACCTTGATGGCCCGGATCAGCAGGATGCAGATGCCGATGGTCAGGACCACGGCCTCGACGAAGTAGCCGCGCCCCTCGTTCGACCCGGCGAAGCGGCTCTTCCGGCCCTGCCGGCGCGGGTGGTCCAGCTGCCGGCGCACGATCAGGTACAGGATGCCGAGGATCGTGCCGGTGCCGATGACGTCGACGAAGAGGTTCCAGACGGCCCACTCGCCGATCAGCGGCAGGTGCCACTCCGGGTTGAACACCTCACCGAAGGCCTCGACCAGGGTGAGGAACAGGCCGTAGAAGCCCAGGAAGACGAACCAGTGGGCGGCGCCGATGGCCGACCACTTGAGCATCCGGGTGTGGCCGAGGGACTCGATGGCCAGCGTCTTCAGCCGCGGGCCGACCGGGCCCTGCCGGGTCGGGTCGGGCTGCCCGGTCCGGAAGATCCGCAGCATCGCGCGGACCGCCTTGGTGGCATAGACCACCGACACGAT
>JAOPWO010000202.1 GCA_025965635.1 Modestobacter sp.
GCAGCCACCGCCGATCGCCCCGCGGTCCGGGCCGGTGCTCGTCGGCCCCACCCGCGGATCGCTGGCCGGCGACCCGGCGTTCCTCGTCGCCGTCCGGCAGGCCGGTTGGGGAGCGCAGGTGCCGCCGCCGGTCGAGGACCGGCAGGTGGTCTTCGCCGCCGACACCCCCGACGGCCGGGTCGCGCTGGTGACCGGCACGGTGCACGAGGACTTCCGGGGCGTCTGGCTGACCGGCCCGGTCGGCGCGCCGGCCGACCAGCTCACCGTGCACGTGCCTGCCCGCCTGGGCCCGGACCGGCCGGTGACGCTCGTCCTCGGTGGTCCCGGCCCCGCCACGCTGGTCGTCGTCGCCGGGCCTGCGGACCGGGTGGAGCTCTCCGACCGGCTGCAGGTGGGCCCCCGGGGCACGGTCGCCCGTTCCTACGCGGCGGTCGAGGCCGCGGACGGGACCGCCGTCGTCCCGGTGCGGACGACGGCCGCCGGCACGGCGGTCAGTGTCCGGGTCACCCGCGAGGGCCGGGTCGTGCACCGCTCCGGAGCCGACGGGGTCCGGAGCCCGCCGGCTCCCGCCGCCGCGCCCCCGGTGCCGGACCGGCTGCGGCCGGTCCCTGCCTTCCCGGACGCCGGCCTGCTGACCACCGCCCTCACCGACCTGGCGGCCCCGCTGGCCGTCGAGCCGGCGGCGCTGGAGGCGGAGCTGCTGTGGTCGGACGTGCTGCCCGGTGCCCGTCCGGGCAGCGTCGCGGTGGTGCTGGCCCACAGCCCCGGCGGCGCGCTGCTGGTCGGCACCTGGGCCCGGGTGGGGTCGGTGACCGTGCTCTGCGGCGTGCAGACACCGCCCGGGACCGCCGACGTCGCCCGCCTCACCGTCGCGCGGGTCTGCGACACGACGTCCCCGACGAGCGCGCCTGGGGACGGCGGGCGCTGGCTGGTGGTGTCCGCGCCGGTGTCCGGAGGCACGGCCGAACTGCTGGACGCCCGCGACCGCCCGGTCGCGACCGTGCCCCTGTCCGGCGGCGGCGCGGTCACCGCACTGCCCCCGGACGCCGCCGAGGTGCTGGTGCGCGACGCCGCCGGGGCAACGGTCACCCGGGCGCCCGTGGCGCCGATGGCCACCGAGGTGTTCGGTGACTTCGGTGTGGGCCCGCCCGCTGACGGGCCTGGCCGGTAGCCGGGACCAGGTGCCGCGGGGAATGGGCAGCTGCGACTGGTCGCCGGTTTCGGCGGGTCCCCCAGCGCGGTGAAGGCCATCGCGGAGGGCGCCCTGCGCGCCCTGGCCCGCACGGTGGGCGGCATCGCCGGCGTCCGGTTCCTCATCGAGGTGCCTGCGTGGCCCGCCGGTCCGTCCCGGCTGCGGCGAGGACGGCCCCGGGGCGCAGGTCGAGCCGTCGCAGCAGCTGGGCGTTCGCGGCGACGACGACGGTGGACAGCGACATGAGCAGCGCGCCGACCTCCATCGGCAGGACGAACCCGATCGGGGCCAGCACGCCCGCTGCCAGCGGTACCGAGACCAGGTTGTAGCCGGCCGCCCACCACAGGTTCTGCTTCATCTTGCGGTAGCCGGCCCGGGACAGCTCGATCACCGAGAGCACCGAGCGGGGGTCATCGGACGCGAGGATGACCCCCGCCGAGGCGATGGCGACGTCGGTGCCTGCGCCGATGGCGATGCCGACGTCGGCCTGCGCCAGTGCGGGAGCGTCGTTGACGCCGTCACCGACCATCGCCACCGCCCGCCCCTGGCGTTGCAGCGCGGCGACCTTCTCGCTCTTGTCCTCCGGCCGCACCCCGGCGAACACCTGGTCGATGCCCAGCGCGGCCGCCACGGCCCGGGCGACCGGCTCGGCGTCCCCGGTGATCATCACGACCTCGACGCCGAGGGCGTGCAGCGCGTCGACCGCCTCACGGGACTCCTGGCGCACCTCGTCGGCCAACGCCAGCGCCCCGACGACGCGCCCGTCGACCAGGACGTGCAGCACCGTCGCCCCGGCCTGCGCCCAGGGCTCCGCGACGGGCAGCGGCGGCAGCCGGTGTTCGGCCAGCAGGTGCGGGCCTCCGACGGCCACGGCGCGACCGTCGACCGTGGCACTCACCCCGACAGCGGCCGACGCCTGGAAGCCGGCGGCCGGGACGACGTCCAGGCCGCGCTGCCGCGCCGCCGCCACGATGGCCCGGGCGAGCGGGTGCTCGCTGTCGGCCTCCGCCGCGGCGGCCAGCGCCAGCACCTCGTCCTCGGGTGCGCCGGTGGTCGCCACGTGCTCCACGACCGGCTCACCCCTGGTCAGCGTGCCGGTCTTGTCGAACAGCACGGTGTCGATGGTCCGCATCCGCTCCAGCGCCGCGCGGTCCTTGACCAGCACGCCGCCCTTGGCGGCGCGCTCGGTGGAGATCGAGACCACCAGCGGGATCGCCAGGCCGAGGGCGTGCGGGCACGCGATGACCAGCACGGTGATGACCCGGACCAGGGCGCTCTCCGGCGCACCGAGCACCGACCAGACCACGGCCGTGATCCCCGCGGCGGCCAGCGCGTACCAGAACAGCCACCCGGCGGCCTTGTCCGCCAGCAGCTGGGCGCGGGTGGAGGAGGACTGGGCCTCGGCGACCAGCCGCTGGATACCGGCCAGGGCGGTGTCCTCCCCGACCGCGGTGACCCGCACCCGGATGGCCGTGTCGGTGGCCACCGTGCCGGCCACCACCGCATCACCGGGCGCTCGCCGCACCGGCTTCGACTCACCGGTGATCATCGACTCGTCCACGTCGGCGGTGCCCTCGACCACCTCGCCATCGGCAGGCACCCGACCACCCGGGCGGACGATGACCACATCCCCGCTCACCAGCTCGGCCGGGGCGACCGGAACGACCTGATCGCCGACCACCTTCTCGGCCTCATCGGGCAGCAGCGCGGCCAGCGAGTCCAGCGCGGAGGAGGTCCGAGCCAGCGAGCGCATCTCCAGCCAGTGGCCCAGCAGCATGATCACGATCAGCAGCGCCAGCTCCCACCAGAAGTCCAGCTCATGGGAGAGCACCCCCACGCTGGCGCCCCAGGAAGCGACGAAGGCCACCGTGATCGCCATCCCGATCAGCAGCATCATCCCGGGCGTGCGCGCCCGGATCTCCCCCACCGCGCCGGTGAGGAACGGGCGCCCGCCCCAGACGTACATCACCGTGCCCAGCACCGGCGCGACAGCACCCAGGCCCGGGACGCCGGGCAGGGCGTAGCCGACGACGGAGGCGAACATCTCGCTGAGCAGCACCGTCGGCACCGACAGCGCCAGCATGATCCAGAACAGCCGCCGGAACATCGCCACGTGGTCGTGACCACCGTGGCCCATCCGGTGGCCGCCGTTCCCGCCGTGGTCCATGCCGCCGTCGTGACCGGCTCGCACCCCACCGTGATCACCGGAGTGCCGCCGAGCCGCTGCACCCAGCGGATCCCCGGCTTCCGCCCCGACGGCGTTCACGCCGTCCGTGTGCGGCATGCCCTGCCCGTGGGTGGCCCCGTGATCGCCTCCCGGCATGGCTGCACCCCCGTGTCCGGAGTGCAGGTGATCAGGACGGCTCGTGCGATCGGACATGACGTCTCCACCCTGGACGAGACCTTCGATGCAGTGACCCTATACCCCCGGGGGGTACGTGAGCGCCATGATGACCGAGATCGGACGGCGAAGCCCCGGCACGGTGCCCATCCTGCGTGCCGAGGTGGACGGCCGGTGCCCGGTCGGTGCCCGGCGCCGCGGAGCCGGGGCACTGCAGAGCGGCCACCGCGCAGCACGGCCGGTACGATGGCGGGGCCCCGTGGGGGACGTCCGCGCCTACCCGCGCGGACCGCGAGGAGACGCGGATCCCGGAAGACAAGGACGCGTTGCATGACCGGCCACCAGGCACCCAGCAAGATCGTCGTCGGGGTGGACGGGTCACCCTCCTCCTCGCAGGCCCTGCGCTGGGCAGCCCAGCAGGCCCACCTGACCGGCGCCGAGCTGCACGCCGTCACCTCCTGGGCGCCACCGACCACGTACGGCTGGGAGTTCGCGGCGCCCGACTTCGACTGGCAGGACAACGCCCGGTCCACCCTCGCCGGGGCCCTCGATGAGACCCTCGGCGAGACCGGGGCCGCAGGTGTCCACCGGCATGTGGTCGAGGGACATCCCGCGCGTGCGCTGTTGGACGCTGCCGCCGGCGCCGAGCTGCTCGTCGTCGGCTCCCGAGGGCACGGTGGCTTCAGCGGCATGCTGATCGGCTCGGTCAGCCAGCACGTCATCGCCCATGCGCCATGCCCGGTGGTGGTGGTCCGTCACGAGGCCACGGGGCGCACGTCCGCAGGTCGACCGTGACCATCGCGGGGAGATGTCCGCGCCGCTGCTGAGCTCCGTCGTTCCCCGCTCGATCTCCCGGCGCCGATCCCACCGCCGGCCCGCGGTCAGCCGGCGAGGAGCCCGCGCAGCGCCTCGGCGTCCCGGACGGCGTGCCCGTGCCCGTCGTTGTTGAAGTAGACGAACACGTCCCGGCCGCCGGCGGTCCACTCGCGCACCCGGTCGGCCCACCACCGCAGGTCCTCGACGGGGTAGGAGCCGGCGTACAGCTGGTCGGGGTCGGGCCCGTGCATCCGCACGTAGACGAACGGCGCCGTCGCGCGCAGCACGCAGGGCAGCCGAGCACCGCTCATCACGCAGTACGCCGCCCCGTGCCGTTCCAGCAGCGCGAACACCTCCTCGGCGTGCCAGCTGGGATGACGGAACTCCACGGCCACCCGCATCCAGCTCGGCAGCAGGCCGAGGAACCAGTCCAGCCGGGCGTCGTCCCGCTCGTGGCCCGGGTGCAGCTGGACCAGCAGCACCGCCCGCCGGTCCCCGAGCTCGTGCCAGCAGGACACCAGCCGCTCCACCCACACCTCCGGGGCGTGCAGCCGCTTGGCGTGCGTCAGTCCGCGCGGCGCCTTGACGGACAACCTGAACCCGGGCGGCAGCCGCCGTCGCCAGCCTGCGAACGTCGCCGTCCGCGGCCAGCGGTAGAAGCTCGCGTTGAGCTCGACGGTGTCGAAGCGGCGCACGTAGTGCGCCAGCCGGTCGGCGGGCCGGGTGCCGGGCGGGTAGAGGACGCCGTCCCAGTGCTCGTAGCTCCAGCCCGACGTACCGATGGAGACGGTCACCGGTCCATGATCGACCCATGACGGCGCGCGATCCCCGGCCGGTCCGGTTCGGCCTGGTGGGCTACGGCTTCGGCGGGCGGTGGTTCCACGCCCCGCTGCTGGCCGCGGCGGCGGGGTGCGACTTCCTCGGCGTGATCACCACCTCGACCGCCCGACGGGCACAGGTGGCCGGCGACCACCCCGGGGCGCGGCTGTTCGGCTCGCTGGCGGAACTGGTCGCCGGCGGTGCCGAGGCGGTGGCCATCTCCACCCCGGCCGACACGCACAGCGCGCTCACCGACGAGGCGCTCCGCCTGGGGCTGGCGGTGGTCTGCGACAAGCCGTTCGCGCTGGACGCCGGGGCCGCCCGGTCGTCCGCCGAGCTGGCCGCCGAGCTCGGCCAGGTGCTGGTGCCCTACCAGAACCGGCGTTGGGACTCCGACTTCCTGACCGTGCGGCAGCTGGCCGCCGACGGGGCGCTCGGCACGCCGACCGCGTTCGAGTCGCGCTTCGAGCGGTTCGCCCCCGACCCCGGTCCGCCCGCCGCGGGCGGCGGCACCCTGCTCGACTTCGGCAGCCACCTCGTCGACCAGGCCCTGGTCCTGCTCGGGCCGGTGACCCGGGTGCACGCCGAGTGGCGGGTGCGGGAGACCGGGCTGGACGACGACGTGTTCCTGGCCCTGGTGCACGCCGGCGGCGCTCGCTCGCACCTGTGGGGCAGCTGGAGCCAGGGCGCACCCGGGCCGCGGTTCCGGGTCACCGGCACCGCCGGCAGCTACGTGGTCGGCGAGGGCGGCGTCATCGACGGGCAGGAGGACGCGCTGCTGGCCGGGCAC
>JAOPWO010000205.1 GCA_025965635.1 Modestobacter sp.
TGGTGCCGCAGGACGGCTTCCTGTTCGACGCCACGATCGCCGCCAACGTGCGCTACGGGCGCCCGGGCCTGACCGACGCCGCCGTCACCCGGGCGTTCACCGAACTGGGGTTGGGCGACTGGCTGCAAACCCTCGCCGACGGCGTCGACACCCCGGTCGGCCAGCGTGGGGAGTCGCTGTCCGCGGGGGAGCGGCAGCTGGTGGCCGTCGCCCGCGCCTACGTCGCCGACCCCGACGTCCTCGTGCTGGACGAGGCCACCAGTGCCGTCGACCCGGCCACCGAACGGCGGCTGACCCGCCCCCTGGACCGGCTCACCGACGGCCGGACCACGCTCACCATCGCCCACCGGCTGTCCACCGCCGAGCGGGCCGACGAGGTGCTCGCCGTCGACGACGGACGGGTGGTCCAGCGCGGCCGGCACACCGACCTGGTCGACGTCCCCGGCCCGTACGCGAGGCTGCACGCCTCCTGGCGCCGGTCCTCGGGCCGGCAGCCCGAGCCCACCGCCTGAGCCCACCGCCGGGACGCACCGCCCGTTCCGGCGCCGCGGGGACCCCACCGCGCCGGTGACCGCTCTACCGTGCCGCCATGAACCCGCCGGCCGCCCCTCCGCGGCACGCCCGCCCGGTCGACCCCGCGCCGCCTCCCGCGGCCATCGCCTGCGCGGTGGTCGCGCTGGTCGGCGGCCTGGTCCTGGTCTACCTCGCCTTCCTGGTCGTGGCCCTCGGCGGACTGAGCAACGATGGTGCCGACCGGGTCTGGGGGGTGCTCCCGCTCGCCGCCGGGCTGGCCGCCGCCGTGGGTGGGCTCCGGGTCCTCCGACGCCGCGGGTGGTGGCTGCTCGGCCTCGCCACGCTGCTCGCCGCGGCGTTCGTCGCCGTGCTGGTGGCGCGGTCCGCCGGCCTGGAGGAGACCCCACCGGTCGGGATGGCTCTGCTGCTGCTCGCCGGACCGGTCGTCGCGCTGGCCCTCGCGCTGACGCTGCCGGTCCGCCGGTGGCTGAGCTCGCCGTGACCAGCGGGACGCACGGTGCCGTCCGCGGCGCGGCGCGAGGAGCCCGCCCCTCCCTGGGGTCCCGGCCGCCCTACGGTCCGCTCGTGCACCCCACCCCGCCCCCCGTCCTCCGGCGCCGGCCCCCCGTCCTGGCCATGCTCGCCGCGACGCTCGCGGTGCTCAGCGCGATCGTCGTCGCCTTCTTCGGTTTCATCGCGCTCGCCTTCTCCGGCGGCGACCTCTCCGGCGGGGGAGGGCTGCTCGTCGCCGTCCCGGCGCTGCTGTCGATGGTGCTGGTGGCCGGCGCCTTCCTGCTGCTGCGGGGCCGCTCCTGGCTGGCGCTCACCCTGCCCGCCGGCGCTCTCTCGCTGACGGTCATCGCCGCGGTCCTCTACGGCACCCTCGGGGACGGCACGGGTGGTGCGCTCCTGCTCGCCTGGGCACTGCCCGGCATCAGCGCCGTCCTGGCCGCGCTGCCCGGCGTGCGCCGGTGGGTCGCTGAGCGCAACCAGGCCCGCCGGGCGGGCTAGCGTTCCGCCGTGGCAATCGACGCGGACGTCATCGTGGTCGGGGCAGGGCTGGCCGGGCTGGTCGCCACCGCCGAACTGGCCGACGCCGGGAAGCGGGTGCTGCTGCTGGACCAGGAGCCGGCCGCCTCGCTCGGCGGGCAGGCGCACTGGTCGTTCGGCGGCCTCTTCCTCGTCGACAGCCCGGAGCAGCGCCGGCTGCGGGTGCGGGACTCCCTCGAGCTCGCCCGCCAGGACTGGCTGGGCACTGCCGGCTTCGACCGGCCGGAGGACCACTGGCCCCGCCAGTGGGCCGAGGCCTACCTCCAGTTCGCCGCCGGGGAGAAGCGTGCCTGGTTGCGCAGTCAGGGCATCCGGTTCTTCCCGGTGGTCGGCTGGGCCGAACGCGGCGGCTACACCGCCACGGGGCACGGCAACTCCGTCCCCCGCTTCCACATCGTGTGGGGCACCGGCCCCGGGGTGGTCGAGCCCTTCGCCCGCCGGGTCGCTGATGCCGCCGCCCGCGGACTGGTCGACGTCCGGCACCGGTACCGCGTCGACGGTCTGGTGGTCACCGATGGCGCCGTCACCGGCGTCCGCGGCGCCGTCCTCGAGCCCAGCGACGCACCGCGGGGGACGGCGAGCTCCCGCACCCCGGTGGGCGACTTCGAGCTGTCCGCGCAGGCCGTCGTCGTCACCGCCGGCGGGATCGGCGCCAACCACGACCTGGTGCGCCGCAACTGGCCGGCCCGCCTGGGCCCCGTCCCGGACGAGCTGCTCTCCGGTGTGCCTGAGCACGTCGACGGCCGGATGCTCGGCATCGCCGCGGACGCCGGGGCCAGCGTGGTCAACCCCGACCGGATGTGGCACTACACCGAGGGCGTCACCAACTGGGACCCGGTCTGGGCGCGGCACGGCATCCGGATCCTGCCCGGACCGTCGTCGCTGTGGTTGGACGCCACCGGCACGCGGCTGCCGGCACCGCTGTTCCCCGGCTTCGACACCCTGGGCACGCTCACGCACATCGGCACCACCGGCCACCAGCACACCTGGTTCCTGCTCAACCAGAAGATCATCGAGAAGGAGTTCACCCTCTCCGGCTCCGAGCAGAACCCCGACCTGACCAACAAGGACCTGAAGTTGCTGCTGACGCGGGTCCGGTCCGGTGCCGCCGCGCCGGTGCAGGCCTTCCTCGACTCCGGGGAGGACTTCGTCAGCGCCCGGACGCTGCCTGAGCTCGTCGCCGCCATGAACCGGGTCACCGGCGACACCCCGCGCCTGGACCCGGCCACCGTCGAGCGCGAGGTCGTGGCCCGCGACCGCGAGCTGGCCAACCCGTTCACCAAGGACCTCCAGGTCACCGCCATCCGGCAGGCCCGCACCTTCCTCGGCGACAAGCTCATCCGGGTGGCCCGGCCGCACCGGCTGCTCGACCCGGACGCCGGCCCGCTGATCGCCGTCCGGCTGCGCGTGCTGACCCGCAAGACCCTCGGCGGGCTGGAGACCGACCTCTCGGCGCGGGCCGTCCGACCCGGCGGCGGCCTGTTCCCGGGGCTCTACGCGGCCGGTGAGGTCGCCGGGTTCGGCGGCGGTGGGATGCACGGCTACCGCTCGCTGGAGGGCACCTTCCTCGGTGGCTGTCTGTTCTCCGGGCGCACCGCGGGCCGGGCCCTGGCCGCCGCCCTGTGACCGGGCCCCAGCACCCCGAGCCGGACTGGGAGGCGACCACCCCGTACGCCGGTCCGCCCACCTACCCGGCCCAGCCCTACCCGGGTCCGCCGCAGACCGCTCCGCAGCAGCCGCAGTACGGGCAGCAACCGCCCCACGGGCAGCAACCCCAGTACGGCCAGCCCCCGTACGGGCAGCAGCCGTACGGCGCGCCGCAGCCCTGGGCGCAGCCGCAGTGGGGCCAGCCGCAGTGGGGCCCGCCGCAGTGGGGACCGGGCCCGTACGACCCCGCGTGGGGCCGCCCGCCGGTGCCGCGTACGCCCGCCCAGGTCATCACCGCCGCCGTCCTGGCCTTCGTGCAGGCCGTCGTGGTGCTCATCGCCTCGCTCTACGTCTGGTTCTTCGCCTCGATCGCCGACCTCGCCTCCAGCGG
>JAOPWO010000210.1 GCA_025965635.1 Modestobacter sp.
CGCGCGGCGGCCCGTGCATCGTCCGCTGGTACATCAGCAGCACGTAGAGGGCGGCCAGCACGATCCCCGCGGTGGCGATGATCGTGTACACCGGCTCGGTCGGGAACGAGCCGATGAGGACGAGGAACTCGCTGACGAAGCTGTTGGTGCCCGGCAGCGCCAGCGAGGCGAGCCCGGCGATCAGGAAGGCCCCGGCCAGCAGCGGCGCCTTCGCCGCGACCCCGCCGTAGTCGCGGACGTGCCGGGAACCACCCCGGCTGATCAGCATGCCGACCACCAGGAAGAGCAGGCCGGTGGCGATGCCGTGGTTCACCATGTAGAGCACCGCGCCGGTGGCCGCCTCGGTGCTGAAGGCGAAGATGCCCAACGCGATGAAGCCGAAGTGCGCGATCGAGGTGTAGGACACCAGCCGCTTCATGTCGCTCTGGCCCATCGCCAGCAGCGCGGCGTAGAGGATCCCGACGACGGCGAGCACCAGCACCCACGGCGCGAGTTCGCGGGAGGCGTCGGGGAACAGCGGCAGGCAGTAGCGCAGGAAGCCGAAGGTGCCCACCTTGTCCAGCACCCCGACCAGCAGCACGGCGCTGCCGATGGGCGCCTCGGCACCGGAGTCGGGCAGCCAGGTGTGGAACGGCACCAGCGGCGCCTTGATCGCGAAGGCGAGGAAGAAGCCGGCGAAGAGCAGCTTCTGCACGCCCGGGTCGATGTCCAACTGGCGGAGCGCGTCGAAGGCGAAGGTGCCCTCCCCCAGCTGCGAGTTGCTGACCACGTACAGCCCGATCACCGCAGCCAGCATGACCAGGCCGCCGAGCAGGCTGTAGAGGAAGAACTTCATCGCCGCGTACTGCCGGCGCGGCCCGCCGAAGCTGCCGATCAGGAAGTACATCGGGACGAGCATCGCCTCGAAGAAGACGTAGAAGAGGAAGACGTCGGTCGCGGCGAAGACCCCGACCATCATCGCCTCGAGCAGCAGCAGCCAGGCGACGTAGGTGCGCATCGACCGGCGCGCCGGCATCGGGTCGCGCCACGAGGCGACCAGCACCACCGGCACGAGCACGCCGATCAGCAGCAGCATGCTCAGCGCGATGCCGTCCACGCCGAGGGCGAAGGAGACACCGAAGTCGGGGATCCAGGGGACCGAGGTGGTCAGCTGGAACCGTTCCCCGCCGGTGTCGAAGGCGATCGTGGTGAGCACGGCGAGCAGCAGCACCAGCAGGCTGGTGCCCAGCGCGAGCTGGCGGGCCAGCAGGTCCCGCCCGCGGGGCAGCGCGGCGACGACCGCACTGCCGACCAGCGGGACGACGATCATGGCCAGCAGCCACGGGACGTCGCTCATCCTGCGGTCACCGCCACGAGGGCCCCGGCGACCAGCACCGCACCGCCCAGCATGCCGAGCGCGTAACTGCGCACGAAGCCGGTCTGCGCGCGGCCCAGCCGGGACGACGAGCCGCCCAGCGCCGCGGCTGTCCCGTTGACCACGCCGTCCACCCCTCGGTTGTCGACGAACACCAGTGCCCGGGTGAGCCACATCCCCGGCCGCATGAACAGCGACTCGTTGACCGTGTCCGCGTACAGCGCCCGGCGCGCGGCCCGCACCACCGGCGAGACCCGCGCCGGGGCGGTCACCGGCACCTCGCGCCGGCCGACGAACAGCCAGGCGGTGAGCACGCCCAGTGCCACCACGAGGGTGACCACGATGCTGACCACGATCGGTGCCACCACGTGGCCGGCCTCCTCGGGCTCACCGAACACCGGCTCCAGCCAGCCCGACAGCGGGAAGGCCTGCACCAGCAGGAAACCGGCGGCGACCGACCCGACCGCCAGCACCACCATCGGCGCGGTCATGACCGGCGGTGACTCGTGCGGGTGGACGCCGTCCTCCCAGCGGGCCGGGCCGAAGAAGGTCATCAGCATCAGCCGGGTCATGTAGAAGGCGGTGAGCCCGGCGCCCAGGATCGCCACGCCGCCGAGCACCCAGCCCCAGGTGCCGCCGTGGTCCAGCGCGGCCTCGATGATCGCGTCCTTGGTCCACCACCCGGACAGGAACGGGAAGCCGATGAGGGCCAGGTAGCCCAGCCCGAAGGTCACGAAGGTGACCTTCATCCTGCTCGCGAGGCCGCCGAACCGGCGGATGTCGGTCCGGTCGCCCATCCCGTGCATCACCGAGCCGGCCCCGAGGAACAGGCCGGCCTTGAAGAAACCGTGGGTGAGCAGGTGCGCCAGGCCCGCGACGTAGCCGGCCGGGCCCAGCCCGACGGCGAGGAACATGTAGCCGATCTGGCTGACCGTGGAGTAGGCCAGCACCTTCTTGATGTCGTCCTGGGCGCAGCCGATGACGGCACCGATCAGCAGGGTGACCGCTCCGATGGCCAGGACGACGTTCCGTGCGGTGGGGGTGGCGTCGTAGATCGGCGCGCTGCGGGCGATCAGGTAGACCCCGGCGGTGACCATCGTCGCGGCGTGGATCAGCGCGGAGACCGGGGTCGGACCCTCCATGGCGTCGGGCAGCCACGCCTGCAGCGGGAACTGGCCGGACTTGCCGCACGCGCCGAGCAGCAGCAGCAGGCCCAGCGCGGTCACGGTGCCCCCGGCCAGCAGGCCGACCGAGCCGTGCACCCCGGCGTAGTCCGTCGTCCCGAGCTGGGCGAACATGATGAACACGGCGAGCGCCAGGCCGACGTCGCCGACCCGGTTCATGATGAACGCCTTCTTGGCGGCGGTGGCCGCCGCCGGACGCCGGTACCAGAAGGCGATGAGCAGGTAGGACGCCAGGCCGACGCCCTCCCACCCGACGTAGAGCGCGACGTAGCTGTTCCCCAGGACCAGCAGGAGCATCGCGGCGACGAACAGGTTGAGGTAGGCGAAGAAGCGCCGGCGGGCGGCGTCGTGCGCCATGTAACCGATCGAGTACACGTGGATCAGCGCACCGACCCCGGTGATCAGCAACACGAACAGCGCCGACAGCGGGTCGAACAGCAGCCCCGCCTGGACGTCGAGGGTGCCGGTCTGCATGAACGTGTACAGGTCGACCTGGACCGACCGGCCCTCGACCCCGGCCAGCTGCACGGTGCACAGCAGGCCGATCACGAAGGCGACGACCACGGTGGCCGTGCCCAGCAGGTGGCCCCAGCGGTCGGTGCGGCGGCCGCCCAGCAGCAGCACCGCGGCACCGGCCAGCGGCAGCGCGATCAGCAGCCAGGAGGCAGCCAGCAACCCCTCGGCGGGCAGCGTCTCAGACCCGGTCACAGCGCGGTGTCCCCGTCTCGCTCAGTACTTCAGCAGGTTGGCGTCGTCGACGGAGGTCGACCGTCGGGTCCGGTAGATCGACATGATGATCGCCAGGCCGACCACGACCTCGGCGGCCGCGACGACCATGACGAAGAAGGCGATCAGCTGGCCGTCGATCGTCCCCGTCGTGCGGGCGAAGGTCACCAGCGTGAGGTTGACCGAGTTGAGCATCAGCTCGACGCACATGAAGACGACGATCGCGTTGCGGCGCACGAGCACGCCGACCGCACCGATGGTGAACAGCACGGCGGCCAGCACGAGGTAGTTGACGATGCTCACCGGCCCACCTCCGGCGCGGGGGCGGAACGGGTGCTCCGTGCTGTCAGGCGTCTCATCGGGGGGCCTGCTCTCCGCTGCCGGGGGTCGTGCCGGTCGAGGTGCCGCCGACCGTGCCCAACGCGGCGTCAGTGCCCCCGCTGTGCGGGATGCCGGCCCGCTCGGCACCGACGCTGCCGGACGGCGGCAGCTCGTCGACCACCTGCGGTTCGACCCCGGTGCTGAAGCTGGCCGCCGCGGGTGACCCGTCCGGCAGCCGGCCGGGCGCCGCGATCGAGTTGGCCCGGGCGTACACGCCGGGGCCGGGCAGCGTCTGCGGGTGGTCGGCGGTCAGGAAGCGGGCCCGGGAGAGCTCCTTCTGCGTCTGCCGGGTGCCGGGCTCGCGCTCGGTGTGCGCCAACACCATCGCCCCGACCGCCGCGGTGATCAGCAGCGCGCTGGTCACCTCGAAGGCCAGCAGGTACCGGGTGAACAGCACCTCGGCGATCGCCTCGACGTTGCCGTTCGCGGCGCCGCCCTCCTCGCCCTGCACGGCGGCCAGACCGCGGACGACGGTCCCCTCGGCGGCCCGGGCGATCCCGGCGCCGACCAGCGCGGCGAAGCCGATGCCGAGCACGATCCCGGCAACCCGCTGACCGCGAAGCGTCTCCACCACGGAGTCGGAGCTGTCCCGGCCGACCATCATCAGCACGAAGAGGAACAGGATCATGATCGCGCCGGTGTAGACGATGATCTGCACCGCGCCGAGGAACGGCGCCTCCTGGACCACGTAGAACACGCCCAGCGCGAGCATGGTGTTCACCAGCCACAGCGCGGAGTGGACCGCGTTGCGGCTGAGCACCATGCCCAGCGCCCCGGCCAGGGCGACCGGCCCCAGCACCCAGAAGACGATCGCCTCCCCGGTGCCGATGACCACCCCGCCCTCGGCGGCCGCCACCAGGACGGTCATGCCCGCTCCTCGGTGAGCGGCTCGGCCGCCGACCCGGGCCGCGGGTCGCGCAGGTAGTAGTCCTTCTCGTCGTCACCGAGGCGCATGGGGTGCGGAGGCGCCTCCATGCCCGGCAGCAGCGGGGCCATCAACTGCTCCTTGGTGAAGATCAGGTCCTGCCGGTTGTCGTCGGCCAGCTCGAAGTCGTTGCTCATGGTCAGCGACCGGGTGGGACAGGCCTCGATGCACAGCCCGCAGAAGATGCAGCGCAGGTAGTTGATCTGGTAGACCGCGCCGTACCGCTCCCCGGGGGAGAACCGCGCCTCGTCGGTGTTGTCGCCACCCTCGACGTAGATCGCGTCGGCCGGGCACGCCCAGGCGCACAGCTCGCACCCGACGCACTTCTCCAGCCCGTCGGGGTGCCGGTTGAGCACGTGCCGCCCGTGGTAGCGCGGCTTGGTCACCTTCGGGACGTCCGGGTACTCCTCGGTCGTCACCTTCTTGAACATCGTGGCGAAGGTGACGCCGAAGCCCTGGCCGGGGCCGGGCAGCCAGCTGGCGCGCCTGGCCGGCGGTGCGCCGGTCTCGGCGGGCCGGGCGACCTCCGCGTCGCTGGACCGCGGTGCCGGGGTGTTGTCAGACATCGCCGTCCTCCTCTGGTGTGGTGCTGGAGCCGCGGCGCCCGCTGCTGACGACCCCGCCGGCGACGACCGTCGCGCGGCGCAGCCGCGGCGACGGCGGGACCGTCAGGTCCATCGGCGGGATCGGGTACCCGCCCTCGGCCCGCTCCGGACCGCGGCGGTCGGCCGGACGACGGCGGGGGCCGGCCGCCGGCAGGACCTCGGGTTCGGGCTCGGTGGGCCGGATCGAGCCGGCCGCGGCCTTGGCCGCGGCGATCCGGGTCGACCGGTTGTTCGCCCGGGAGGCGAGGAGCAGCCCGCCGAGGACGATCAGGGCGATCGGGACGCCGACGAACAGCGCCACCTGACCGCCGTCCAGGTCGGCCTCGCGGGAGACCGTGCGCATGGTGGCGACGACCAGGATCCAGAGCAGCGCGGTCGGGACCAGGACCTTCCAGCCGAACCGCATGAACTGGTCGTACCGGAGCCGGGGCAGCGTGCCGCGCAGCCAGATGAAGACGAACAGCGCGGCGACGACCTTGCCGAAGAACCAGAGCAGCGGCCACCAACCGGTGTTGGCGCCGTCCCACATCGAGATCGGCCACGGGGCTCGCCAGCCGCCCAGGAACAGGGTGGCGCACAGCGCCGAGACGGTCACCATGTTGACGTACTCGGCGAGGAAGAACAGCGCGAACTTCAGCGACGAGTACTCGGTGTGGAAGCCACCGACCAGTTCGCTCTCGGCCTCGGGGAGGTCGAAGGGCGCCCGGTTGGTCTCCCCGACCACGGCGATGACGTAGATGACGAAGGAGACCGGCAGCAGCAGCGCGTACCAGCTGGGCCCGGTGAAGTCGAGGCCGAAGAAGCTCAGCGACGTGCCGTCGGCCTGCGCGGCCACGATCTCGGAGGTGGACATCGAGCCCGCGTAGAGGAAGACCGCGACGATGGACAGGCCCATCGCGATCTCGTAGCTGACCATCTGGGCCGCGCTGCGCAGCGAGCCGAGCATCGGGTACGTGGAGCCGGACGCCCAGCCGGCGAGCACGATGCCGTAGACGCCCATCGCCGAGCAGGCCAGCACGATCAGCACGCCGATCGGGGCGTCGGTGAGCTGCAGGGGGGTGCGCTCCCCGAAGATGCTCACGGTCGGGCCGAGCGGGATCACCGAGAAGGCCAGGAACGCCGGGATGGTGGCGATCACCGGGGCGAGGAAGTACACCGGCCGGTCGGCCAGCGTCGGCATGATGTCTTCCTTGAACGCCAGCTTCAGGCCGTCGGCGAGGCTCTGCAGGTAGCCGCGCGGGCCGACCCGGTTGGGGCCGATCCGCTGCTGCATGCGGGCGACGACCTTGCGCTCGAAGACGATCGCGAACAGCGTCATGAGCACCAGCACGCCGAAGATCCCGACGATCTTGATGAGCACGATCCACCAGACGTCGGAACCGAAGTCCTCGAGCGTCGGCTGGTCGGGGGCGGCGAGCACGTCGATCACAGCTCACCTCCCGGGGTGACGGTGATCCGGACGACGGCGCCGGGTCCGGCGCCCAGGTCGGTGCGGACGTCGCAGCCCGGAGAGCGCATCGGCAGCCAGACCACCCGGTCGGGCATCTCCACCACCCGGACCGGCAGGGTCACCGAGCCCGCGGGCCCCGACACGGTGATCGCCTCGCCGTCGGCCAGGCCCAGCCGGGCGGCGGCGTCCTTGCCCAGGCGGGCGACCGGCAGCCGGGCGGTGCCGGCCAGGGCCGGCTCCTCGCGCTGCAGGGTGCCGACGTCGAGCAGCTGCCGCCAGGAGGCGAGCAACGCCTCCTCACCGGTGTCGTCTCCGGTCAGCACGGGGGCCGGTGTCGGGCGGACGGTCAGGCCGCGCGGGGTGGCCGCCGTCCCGGCACCGCCGAGGGCGACCAGCTCGGCGCGGGCCGCCGGGATGGTCGGCAGCCGGAGGTCGACGCCCATCTCCTCGGCGAGACCGTGCAGCACCCGGCCGTCGGTCAGCTGGCCGCTGCCGTGCAGCGTGGCGTCGAACGCGCGGACCCGGCCCTCCCAGTCGAGGTACGCGCCGCCCTTCTCCGGAGCGGCGGCGACCGGCAGCACGACATCGGCGCGGGCGGTGACCGCGGTGGGGAACAGCTCGAGGCTGACCACGAAGCCGGCCGCGGCGAGCGCCGCCTCGGCCAGGGCGGGATCGGGCAGGTCGTAGGGGTCGACACCGCCGACCAGCAGCCCGCCGAGCACGCCGTCGCGGACGGCGGTGAGGATGCCGGTGAGGTCGCGACCGGGGGTGTCCGGCACCGTGGTGCCCCACACGGCAGCCACCTCGGCGCGCGACCCGGCGTGGGTGACCGTGCGACCGCCGGGCAGCAGACCCGGCAGCGCGCCGGCCTCGAGGGCCCCGCGCTCCCCCGCGCGGCGGGGGACCCAGGCGACCCGGGCACCGGTGGCGGCGGCCAGCGCCGTCAGGGCGGAGAAGCCGCCGGGCACCTCGGCCAGCCGTTCGCCGGCCAGCAGCACCGCTCCGGGCCGGCGGAGCGCGGCCACGTGGGCCGAGCCGTCGTCCTCGGCGAGCGCCCGCAGGGTCCGGGCCTCCCCGCCGGGGGCGGTCGCCAGCGTGGTGGCCTTCAGCTTCTCGGCCGCGCGGGTGACGTAGGGCGCGACGTCGAGCACCTGCAGCGCCGCCGTCCGCACCGCGCGGCGCAGCCGCAGGAAGACGATCGGCGACTCCTCCTCCGGCTCGAAGCCCACCAGCAGCACGGTCGGGGCGGCGGAGAGGTCGTCGTAGGTGACCGCACCGGCACCCGGCGCGGTACCGGCCACGTGCGCGGCGAGGAAGGCGAGCTCCTCCCCCGAGTGCGCCCGTGCCCGGGCGTCGACGTCGTTGGTGCCCAGGGCGACCCGGGCGAACTTGGCGTAGGCGTAGGCGTCTTCGTAGGTCAGTCGACCGCCGGGAAGAACACCGACCCCGGCCTCGCCGAGGGCCTGGCGCAGACCGGTCGCGGCCCGTTCCAGGGCTTCGGGCCAACTCGCCTCGACCAGAGA
>JAOPWO010000212.1 GCA_025965635.1 Modestobacter sp.
CATGAGTTACCCCTCTCCCAAGGCAACTACCCGTGACACCCCGAGAATTCTGTGCAGCTTGTATTCCGTCAACAACGCACAGTCATCAAAATACGAAACGACTCGGTCACGATGTGAGTACGGCAAGTGGATCCCGAGCCTCGGCCGCCCCCACCCCGCCGCCGCTGCCTTGCCAGACTGGGCCCATGGCCCCAACCCGGTCCCGGCTGACCGATGCCCAGCTCGCCGCCCTCGCCCGCTACGGCTTCGGCCTGACCCCGGCCGAGCCGTCCCTGCCCGAGGCCGACGAGCTGGAGGACGCCGAGGGCGTCCTGGTGGCCACCCGGGCCGATGGCCGGCTGACCGTGCGGGAGATCCCCCGCTGGCGCTCGCCCGGGTCGGTGCGCGACCAGTTGACCGCCCGCGGGTGGGTCGATCCGTCCGCCTGGGTGGGAGCGCCACCCGATGAGGCCGCCGACCTGCCCGCAGAACTGCTGGTACTCCTCCCGGTGGCCGGCACGGCGCCGGACTCCGCCGTCGTCTCCGCTGCGGCCGCGGCGTGGTCGGGCGCCGCGGCCGGGCGGGAGATCGTCGTCGTCCCCGTGCCGGTGACCGCGGCCGGGCCCGAGGTGGGCTGGCCGGAACTGGCCGCCGCGTACGGCGCCGCCCTGGCCGGCAGCCGGGTCGACGCCACTCCCCCGCCCACCGGTGGCCGCGCGGTGATGTTCACCGGGCTGTCCGGCGCCGGGAAGTCGACGATCGCCGGCCGGCTGGTGGAGCTGCTGCTGGAGTCGGGGCGCACGGTGACGCTGCTGGACGGCGACGAGGTGCGCACCCACCTGTCCGCGGGGCTCGGCTTCTCCCGGGCCGACCGCGACACCAACGTGCGGCGGATCGGTTGGGTCGCCGCCCAGATCGCCAAGCACGGCGGGATCGTCGTGTGCGCGCCGATCGCGCCCTACGCGGACACCCGGGCCGACGCCCGCCGGCTGGTGGAGGCGCAGGCCGGGCCGGGCTCGTTCGTCCTGGTGCACGTGGCCACACCGCTGGAGGAGTGCGAGGCCCGCGACCGCAAGGGGCTCTACGCCAAGGCGCGCCGCGGGGAGATCGCGGAGTTCACCGGCATCAGCGACCCCTACGAGGAGCCGACCGACGCCGAGATCACCATCGACACCCGCTCGTCGGGCGTCGACGAGAGCGCCCGGCTGGTGCTCGGGCAGCTGCTCGGAGGGGAGCCCGCCGTCCGCAGCTGACGGTCAGCGGGCGACGCGCCCCGCCGGCTCCGGACGGGTTGCCCGCCGCTGGTGCCCGGCCCGCTGCGAGGCGAAGCCGGACATCAGGGCGTCGGCGAGGAAGAGCGCGGCCACCTGCTCGGTCGCGATGCTGGTGCTCGGAGGAGCTGACATGACGGAAAGCTAGCGGCGCCGGCCCGCCGTCCGGGGACGACGGGCCGGGCCCGGTGGTGACGACTGCGTTGCCTTCCGTCCCACCCGCCTCAGAGCCGGGGGTGCTCCGGGGGCGGCGCCCAGGCCGGCAGCGTGCCGGGGGCGTCGACGGTCTCGGCGTCGGCGGTGCGGCGCAGCGGCCAGGTGGCGGGCAGCACCAGCCGGGGCGCGACGCCGACGAGCACGGCCACCAGGACGGCGACGCCACCGAGCACCTCGCCGCTCTCCTCGGCGAAGGTCGCGGCGGCGGCCCAGGCAGAGCCGTGGGCCGAGCCGAGGCCGGCGGAGACGGAGGAGAGACCGACGGAGGCGATCGCGTAGAGCGCGAAGGCGCCCAGCACGCGGCGGCGGTCGCGGACCTCGCTGCGGCTGAGCCACCAGAGCGTGCCGAGGACGACGGCGGCCACCGCGGCGCTGCCGATCAGAGCGGCCACCGGCCGGCCGGAGACGCCGAGCACCTCCAGCGCGCGGACGTGCACCGTCCCGCCGCCCTTGACCTCGGCGATGACGACGGCGACCAGGCCGACCCCCACCCACCAGCCGCGGCGGCCGGGCGCGCGGGAGCTGCCGAGGAAGGCGGCCAGAGCGGCGGCTACGAACAGCGCGGTGACGTAGAGCCGCGGGATGGACATCGGGGCGTCCATCGACCACAGCTGCCCGGCGCCCCGGTCGAAGCCGGAGGCGCGCGCCACGAGGCCGATCGCCTCGAGGGTGACCCCGATGCCGGCCAGCGTGACGGCGAGCGGCGGCACCGGGATGCGCCGGCGGGACTGCCGCGCCCCGCGGGCGGCCACCTTCCGGGCGGCGACGTCGGCGGCGAAGGCGACCTCGGGGTGCGGCAGCCCCCCGGCGGGTGCCTCCAGCTCCCGACGGTCGGCCTCCCGGATGACCATGCTCACGAGCAACGCACCGATCGCCGAGACGCCGACCCAGCCGACCAGCATCCATCCCCACCAGGCCATGACTCCGTCATCGGCAGTGCCGGCGTCCCGCTTGAGGCTGTGCGGCCCGCTGTCCCCGTCCGGGCGGGGGATCCGCCCGGCCGGGTGGCCGGTCAGGCCAGTGCGGCGATCGCGGCGAGCAGCTCGTCGGCCAGCTCGGGCCGGCAGACGACGAGGTCGGGCAGGTACGGGTCGGCCTGGTTGTAGCGCAGCGGCGAGCCGTCGAGCCGGCTGGTGTGCAGGCCGGCGGCGCGGGCGACGGCGACCGGCGCGGCGGAGTCCCACTCGTACTGGCCGCCGCCGTGCACGTAGGCGTCGGCGGTGCCGCGGACGACGGCCATCGTCTTCACGCCGGCTGAGCCCATCGGCACCAGCTCGGCGCCCAGCCGCCCGGCCAGGGTCTGCACCAGGGCGGGCGGGCGGCTGCGGCTGACGGCGAGCCGGACCGGGCCGGCGGGCCGGGCGGGGACGACCGGCGGCTGCCCGGTGCTGAGCGTGATCCGCTCGGCGGGCAGTGCGACCGCGCCGGCGGTGAGGTCGCCGCGCTGCCAGAGAGCGACGTGCACGGCCCAGTCGGCGCGGTCGAGCTCGGAGAACTCCCGGGTGCCGTCGAGCGGGTCGATGATCCACACCCGGTCGGAGACCAGCCGGATGGGGTCGTCGGCGGCCTCCTCGGAGAGGACGGCGTCGTCGGGCCGCAGCGCGGTCAGCTGCTCGGCGAGGAACCGCTGGGCCTCGGCGTCCCCGGCGGCCTTGCGCGCGGTCGCGTCCGTGAAGGACCGGTCCCGGACCCGGAGGAGCAGCTCGCCGGCGGCGGTGGCCAGCGCGCTGGCGGTGTCGTGGTCGGTGGCGGTCACGACGCCCATCCTCGCCTGCGACTCCGCAGCGTGCCCGGGGTCACTCCAGGCCGCGCGGATCGGGGTGTCGGCATCAGCACTGTGCGTACACACTGATCGGGTGAACATCACCCAGCTCGCCACTCCGGCGGGTGACGCCCGCACCGCATCGGCGTCCCGCCCGTCCCGTCGGGGCCTGCTGCACGTGCACCGCTACGCCCGGGTGGGCGACGACGTGTTCGGCAACGGGTCGCTGTACAGCTGCCGCTGCGGCGTCGTCCGCAC
>JAOPWO010000220.1 GCA_025965635.1 Modestobacter sp.
GGTGCCGCTCCCCGGTGCCGGGCAGCACGTCGTCCGCGGCGGTGACCGGGACGCGATCAGCGTGCCGGTGTCCGGTCGCTCATCCCGGGAGCAGGCCGGCCGCGGCAGCTCCGGCGGTGAGCTCGTCCAGGCCGAACGCCTGCACCGGGCCGAGGGCACCGGTGCCGCGCACCCCCTCGGTGGCGGCCCGGACGGCAGCCCAGGCGAGCAGGGCGGCGGTCAGCGCGTACGGCTCGGGCCCGGTCAGGGCGACCGCCGACACCCGCTCCCCCGCCGGGTCGCGCACTTCTGCCAGCACCGCCGTCCGGCCGTCCGGCTGCGGGGCCGGCGAGACGGCCACCCCGGCACCGAGCACGCCGGCCAGCCGCGGGACGGCGCCGCGGACCCCGGGGAGCCGGGCGGCCCAGGGGCTGAGCGGTGCCAGCCGGTGAGCCAGCGGCGCGGCCGGCCCGAGCCAGTCGAGGAAGACCCCGATCTCCCGCAGGGAAGGGGCCAGCGCCGGCAAGGTCAGGTGCTCGGAGCCGCCGACCGACAGCCCCCGCCTGACCCGCCCGCCCACCTCGAACCGCCACAGCCGGGCCCCGGCGGGCTGCTCCACCAGCCGTCCACCGGTGAACGCGTGCCCCGGCTCGAGCAGCACGCCCAGCAGTGAGACCAGCGTGCCCCGGGAGAAGGCCTGCCCGCGGGTGCCGTCGGTGGTGTAGCCGACGTCCAGCCGGTGCGCCCGCTCCCCCGCCGCGGCCAGCGCCAACGCGCCGGCCAGCACGCCGGGCACGTAGTCGTGGCCGAACGCCGGGAGCAGCGCAGCTCCCGACCGCTGCGCCCGCGGGCCGGAGTGCTCGAACACCCTGCGGAGGAACGGCGGCTCCCCGGTGGAGTCCAGGTAGACCGCACCGGCGTCCACGGCGGCACCGACCGCCGCCCCGCCGAGCTGCTGGAACGGCCCGACGGTGGTCAGCAGCACGTCGCCGCGACCGACCAGCGCACGGACCGTCGAAGGATCGGTGACGTCGGCCGCTGCGGTCTCCAGCGGGCCGCCGTCACCGCCCAGGCATCCGGCCAGTGGCCCGAGCCGCCCGGGGTCCCGGCCGGCCAGCACCGGCCGGGCCCCGGCGGCGACCAGGGCCCGGGCCGTCAGCCCGCCGGTGTGCCCGGTCGCGCCGAGCAGGACGATGCGTGCGGCCATGACCCGACGGTAGCGACGCCCCCCGGGATGGCGAGGTTCCGGAACCCGCCGTTCCTGTGCCGGCCCGGGTGCGTGTCGATCACCGGGCCGGGTAGCGGGGCGCCGATGGGACCGACCGGCTCAGCCCCGCGACCAGTGCGCCGCGCTGCGCCCGCCACCCTCGGGCTCGGGTTCGAGCCCGATCCGCCCGGCGAGCGCCGCCGCCTCGACCCGGGTGGCGACCTTGAGCTGGCGCAGCAGGTTGGCCACCAGCCGCTTCACCGTGCGCTCGGAGACGTGCAACGTCGTGGCGATGTCCACGGTGCTGGTGCCGGCCGCCACCAGCCGCCAGAGTCGCCGGTCCTCACTGCTCAGCTGCTCGGCGATGCCCTGGTCGGCGGCGGGGGCGGAATCGGCCAGCAGCTGGCGCAACAGCGGCTCCGGGATCACCGACCAGCCGTCGAGCACGGCCAGCAGCGGCAGCACCAGGGCCTCCGGCGTCGCGGTCTTGGGCAGGAACCCCGCGGCGCCGGCACGCAGCGCCTCCAGGGCGGCGTCCGGCTCGGCGAGCCCGGACAGCGCGATGACCCGGGTCAGCGGCTCCGCGCGGCGGATGGCCGCGATGGCCCGCACCCCACCCGGCGGCGGCATGTGCAGGTCGACGACGGCGACGTCGGCGTGGTGCCGCCGGACCAGCGCCGCCCCCGCCGAGGCGTCGTCCGTCGTCCCCACGACGCGCACCCGGCCGTCACTCACCGGGGGCAGCAGCAGCGACAGCCCTCGACTGAACAACGGGTGGTCGTCGATGACCACCACGTCCACCGGAGAACCGTGCCCAGCCCCGGCACCCAACGCGCGTTCTCCCACATCACTCCCCGCGTGAGCTGCGCCCGGCGTGGCTGACCGACCGCGTTCCCGGAGGTGCCCGTGACCCTGTCCGCTGACACACGCCCGTCCGCCCCGACCACCGGGCTGTTCACCGATCTGGCCCGCGTGCTCCGCTCGCGGTTGTGGTCGCGCTCGCCGGAGCAGGTCGCCCCGGCCGACGCCCTGGTCCGGGCGCTGTGCCACGACATGCGCAGCCCGCTGGCCTCGCTGGAGTCGCTGCTGGACCACCTGGACGGCGACGCCTCCCCGCAACTGGTCCAGCTGGCCCGGGACCAGGCCTCCCAGCTGGCCTCGATGCTGCGCACCGCGGACGCCACCGGGGGGGCACCCGGGCGGCGGGGCACCCGCCGGCTCGGTGACGTGGTGCAGGCCTCGGTCGCGGCGTCGGGCCTGCCCCGCGGGCAGCTCACCGTGGAGCTCGACGAGGACGCCTGTGACGTCTCGGTGGCCGACGCCCGGGTGCAGCGGATCCTGACCAACCTGCTGGAGAACGCCCACCGGCACGGCGCGGGGGCGGCGGTGCAGCTACGGGTGAGCCGCTGCGGCACGTGGGTGCACCTGGCCCTCACCCAGGCCGGCGTGCCCGCCGACCGGGTGCTCGGCCACCTCAACCGGACCGAGCCGCCGGTCGACCTCACCGGACTGGGGCTGTGGTCGGTCCAGCGGCAGACCCGGGAGCTGGGCGGCCGGCTGGCGTGGCACACCGACGCGGGCGGCGCCTTCACCCTGGTCGTCCGCCTCCCCGACCGTTGATCCGAGGTCGGCCCCGGGGGGCCACGGGACGGCACGGGGGTGACAGCGGGCGGGGGCATCGGAGAGTTGTCGCCGCGAGGGCGGCGACGACGACCACCGCCGAGGGAGACGCCCGTGTTCACGCACACCCACGCCCTGCAGTTCGAGGCCAAGCCCGACGGCCCGGACCCGGACTTCGCCCGCAAGATGCAGGAGGTGCTCGGCGGTCAGTGGGGCGAGATGACCGTCGCCACCCAGTACCTGCTGCAGGGCTGGAACTGCCGACTGCCCGGCAAGTACAAGGACATGCTGC
>JAOPWO010000227.1 GCA_025965635.1 Modestobacter sp.
GCCGGCCATCCGGCCGGCACGCCCGCCGTCCTCACGGCACCAGGATCGCCCGGCCGCGGACCCGGCCGCCGTCGAGGTCGTCGATGGCGGACTGGAAGTCGTCCAGGGCGTACTGCTGGGTGTGCAGCGTGACCTTCTGCTGCGCCGCCAGCGCCATCAGCTCCACCAGGTCGTTGTAGCTGCCGACCAGGTTGCCCAGGATGTTGATCTCCGCCGAGACGAGGTCGATGGTCGGCACGTCGACGTTCTCGCCGTAGCCGACCACCAGGTAGTCACCGGCCCGGCGGGTCATCGCCAGCCCCTGCTTGGTCGAGCCGCCCTCGCCGACGAAGTCGATCACCACCTCGGCGCCCTTCCCTCCGGTCGCCTTCAGCACCTGCTCCACCTGGCTGCCGTCGGCGACGATGCCGGAGTCCGCCCCGATCGACAGCGCCAGCTCCACCGCGTCGGCGCTGCGGTCGACGACGATCAGCTCCGCGGGCGAGAGCGCGTGCATCACCTGGATCCCGATGTGCCCCAGCCCGCCCGCGCCGATGAGCACGCACCGGTCCCCGGCCCGCAACCGGCGGGCTGCCTTCGCCGCGGCGTGATAGGCCGTCAGCCCGGCGTCGGCGAGCGCCGCGACTGCGGCCGGCTCGAGCGAATCATCGATCTTCACGCAGCTGCGCGCCGACGTCTTCAGGTACTCGGCGTACCCGCCGTCGGTGTCGATGCCGGGGAACTGCGAGTTCTCGCAGTGCACGTCGTCCCCGGCGCGGCAGGCACGGCACAACCCGCACGTGACCAGCGGGTGGAGGATCACCTTGTCGCCCTCGGCCACGTTCGTCACCGCCGACCCCACGGCGTGCACCCAGCCGGCGTTCTCGTGCCCGATCGTGTACGGCAGCGCGACGCCGGACTTCTCGGCCCACTGCCCCTCGAGGATGTGCAGGTCGGTCCGGCAGACCCCGGCCCCGCCGATCTTGACGACGACGTCGTGCGGGCCGGTGACCCCCGGCACCGGCACGTCGTCCATGAGCAGCTTCTCGTGGTACCCGGTCACGCGGACGGCCTTCATGAGCTCACCTTCTGGTCGAGGAGGAGAGGCAGGACGGGACGGTCATCGGCGCGCGGGACCTGGTCGTCCTCGGCGCCGGGGTAGCGGGTGGTCAGCAACCCGCGGCAGAAGTGCGCGTTGCCGTCGACGGAGATGCGCACCGACCGCGCCCGGCGCACCGCCATCGGGACGGCGGCCCGCTCCGGCCGGCGCCCCTCGGCGTCGACCAGCACCGGGGCGCCCCCGTCATCGGGCAGCCCCAGGGTGGCCCGGCGCTGCAGCAACGCCTCGGTCGTCGGGCCGGGGGGGAGGTCGGCCAGGGTGACCTCGCCGAGGTCGGCCTCGCTCCGGTGCGGGTCGGCGCGCAGCAGCGCGGTCAGCGCCCGCTCCATCGCGGCGGTGTGCGCCTTGCGCTGGAACGTCGCCCGGAGCTCGTCCAGGCTCTCGTCCGCCTCGTGCCCGAACGTGCCCACGTACCCGGCGTCGGCGGCCAGGCCCCGGTTGATCAGCTCGGAGTCGGAGTGGTCGTCGAGCTCGACCACGACCCGGGCCACCCCGGGCACCGCGGCGACCGCTTCCCGGGCGTCGGACACCATCAGCCAGGCGAAGTTCGGCGCGCAGAACGACGTCGGCAGCCGCAGGTGCACCTCGACCACGCCGGTGTCGCACACCGCCACCGACCGGACGAACCCCAGGTCGGTGATCGGCTCGTCCAGCTCCGGATCGACGACGGCGTCCAGCGCCGCGCGGACCCGGCCCTCGGTCAGGTCCCCGCTGAGGACGGTGGTCATCAGGCCATCGCCAGGTCGGCGCTCTCGGGCTGGCGGGGACCGGTGGCCGGCTCGTCGGCGTCGGGAAGCTGCAGCTCGGCCGGCACGGGGATGTCGTACATCTTGGCGGCGTTGAGGCCGAGCACCTTCTTCTTCTGCGCGGTGGTGAGCGGCCCGTACTCGGTCAGGTCCTCCGGGATCTGGAAGTCCACGAAGGACTCGACCAGCCACTTCGGGGTCCACAGCGCGTAGTCGCTGGAGAACTGGATCCGGTCCTCGCCGATCCAGTACATGAGCTCACCCATGATCTGGGCGAAGTAGCGGGGCCGGGTGTGGATGAACGGCATGGCCACCGCGAGGCCCGCGTGCACGTTGGGCTCCTGCGTGGCGATCCAGCAGAAGTCCTCCAGCCGGGGCAGCCCGCAGTGCTCCACGACGAAGTTCAGGTCGGTGAAGTCCGTGGCCACGTGGTCGACGTCGGCGACGTCGAAGGCGTCCCGGTCCAGCGGGCGGATCGTCGGGCCCTTGTGCACGTGGATGTTCGTGATCCCGAGCTCGCGGCACACCTCGAAGTACCGGTAGGCCATCGGGTCGTTCAGCTTCCAGCCCCGCGAGTCACCGTGCCAGTCGGCGGTGTAGACCTTCACGCCCTTGAGCCCGAACCGCTCGGCGTCGGCGCGCAACTGGTCCAGCCCCTCCTCGCCGTCCCGCGGGTCGAACCAGTGGTTGTAGGTCAGCTTGTCCGGATTGGCCTGGGTGAGCGCGAACGCCTCCTCGGTCTGCCCGAACCCGTTGGCGTAGAACTCCTTGAGCCGGGCCGGCTGGAAGATGGCGTGGTCGACGTACCCGTCGGTGAACAGGTCCTTCATCAGCCGCTCGCCGCCCTGGTAGAGGTACTCCTCGTAGGGCCACACCTCGGTCTCCGGGCTGAGATTGCGGTGGTAGTCGTAGAAGCAGTCGATGAACTGCTTGCCGTGCACGTTGAGCTGGTTCTCCGGGCGTGCGTCCCAGAGCGCGATGTGCGCGTCCACGATGAAGTAGTTCTCGCCGTCCTTGCTGTACATGGGTCCTCCTAGACCGGGTGCCTGACTGCAGGCGTGCGACCTGGATCACACTCATCGGGATGCTAGGTGTGGGCGGGGGGCCGGCTGTCTCACTTTGAGACACCACCGCGGCGGGACGTCGATGGTGAGGGGCTCGACGCCGCGGCACCCGCGGCGGCCACGAGGCAACGGCGCGTCAGAGCGGTGGTCCGCTGGGAGACCGCCCGGCACCCACGGGCCTCGTCCTCGGTGCACCCGCCATGAGGCGGTGCCGGAGACCGCCGTTGCGGAGCACGTCGACCGGAACCCGGCACGGGACGGTCCCGGCTGCCCGGCGTCGCCGGCGTCAGAAGTCCGTGATGCCGTAGTCCCGGATCTTCCGGTAGATCGACGAGCGGGACATGCCCAGCTCGGCACTGGCCAGCGGCTTGCTACCGGCGTGCGCGGTGAGGCTCCGGACGATGGCGTCGCGCTCGAGTGACTCCAGGGTGCTCAGCCGGCGGCGCACCGCCGACCGGGTCTCCGGCGGCAGGTCGGCCGCGGTGACGAGCCCGGTCCGGCGGTGGCTCACCACCTCGGCGAGCACCTTGCGCAGCTGGGTCACGTTGCCCGGCCAGGTCGCCCGGCTCAGCTGCTGCAGGGCGCCGAAGTCGAACGTCAGTCGGTGGTCCCGGGACAGCTGTTCCAGCAGGGCCGCCACCAGTTCGGGGACGTCGTCGCTGTGGTGCCGCAGCGAGGGGACCTCGAGGGTGTGCGGGAAGTGCGGTAGCAGGCAGCCGGCCAGTTCGGTGGGCTGCTCGCCGTCGCTGACGGTCAGGGCCACCCACACCGATCCGCGTTGACCGGCGTCGTCGGCGTGCTGCTGCAGCACCTCGCCGAGGGCACGCAGCGCCTCCGGCGGCATCCGGTCGGCGTGCGTGATGGCCAGCGTCCCGAGGTCGCGGCCCAGCTCCTCGACGACGAGGTCCAGGAACGTGTCGACACCTTCGGGGTCGGCACCGACGTGCCCGCCGTCCAGGGCACGGAAGTGCCCCGCGGGCTCGACGTACTCCTGCACGGCGGCCAGCAGCGTGCGCTTCCCGGTGCCGGCCTCCCCTCGCAGCACCAACCACTCGCCGGACCGGCGACACTCGAGCGCAGCAGAGGCGCAGCGCTGCCAGGCCGCACTCGACCCGGCTACCCCGCGGAGCCGCAGCCCCGCCCGCGGCCGGCCGGCGGC
>JAOPWO010000229.1 GCA_025965635.1 Modestobacter sp.
GCGACGCCGGCGGCCGACTCGAAGCGGCGCACCGCCGCCTCGGCCTCCTCGACCCGGCCGCGCAGCTCCAGGAAGCGCACCGACTCGGGCAGCCCCCGCCGGACCACGACGGTGTACAGCGCCGGGACCGCGCCGATCGCGAGCGCCCACCGCCAGCCGTCGTCCCCGGTCGGGACCACGAGGTAGCCGATCAGCGCGGCCAGCAGCCAGCCGACCGCCCAGAACGCCTCGAGGGCGACGACCACCCGCCCGCGCACGGCCGCCGGGGCGAATTCGCTGACCAGCGTGGACGCCACCGGCAGCTCGGCGCCCAGGCCCAGGCCGATCAGGAAGCGGAAGACCAGCAGCGCGCCGATCGACCAGGACAGCGCCGCCGCGCCGGTGGCGATCCCGAACACCAGCAGGGTGACCGCGAAGACCTGCCGGCGGCCGATCCGGTCGGCCAGCAGGCCACCGAGCACCGCGCCGAGGGCCATCCCGACGAAGCCGATGGAGCCGATCCAGGACAGCTCCGTCGGCGACAGCGACCACTGCACCGCCAGGGCGGCCATCACGAAGGAGATGAGACCCACGTCCATGGCGTCCAGCGCCCAGCCCAGGCCGGAACCGACGACGAGCCTGCCGTGCTCGCGGGTGAACGGCAGGCGGTCGAGCCGGGCGGCGCGGGCCATGGACGGCGGGCCGCCCGGCGGGTGCGGAGCGTCGGCGGTCATGGCGCGGCCCGTACCCGGCGGACGGGTGGGGTCACGCGTCCCCACCGAGGCCCTCGACGCCGGTCAGCGCCAGCTGCCGGTACGCGCCCAGCCGTTCGGCCTGCTCGGCGATGCCCGCCCGCACCCGCGGCGTCGGAGAACGGCCGGGTCGGTGAGCGTGCCGGACGGGCCCTCCGGTTGCGGGGCGCGGACCCGCGCCCCGGCACCGCTCAGCTCGCGCGGACGTGCGCGGTGACCAGCTCGGCGACCCGGTCGACCTCGAGTTCGGGCAGCCAGTGGTTCGCGCCCGCCAGCACCTCGAGCCGGTAGGGCCCGGCGACGAAGGACGCGCTCGCGTCGATCGCGGCGCGGCCGAGGGCGACGTCCCGGTCGCCCCACACGTGCAGCGTCGGCACCCGCACCGTGCCGACGCGGTCCCGGCCGGGGAGCGGCACCGCCCGGTACCAGTTCAGCGCGCCGGTGAGCGCGCCCGGCTCCTGCATCCGGACCACGTAGCGTTCGGCCAGGTCCTCGGGGAGTCCGCCCGCGCGGAGCATCCGCCGCAGCCCCGCCCCGCCCCCGGCCAGCAGCACCCGCTCAGGCACGGCCGGCAGCTGGAAGAACCCCATGTAGCTCGACCGCAGCGCCTGGTCGCTGCGCACCACCGCCTGTGCCATCGCGGCCGGGTGCGGCACCGACAGGACGGTGAGCGTGCGCACCCGCCAGGGGTGCCAGGCGGCGAGCGCCCAGGCCGCGATGCCACCCCAGTCGTGCCCGACGACGTGGGCGCTGCCCAGCCCCGCGGCGTCCAGCAGGGCCAGCACGTCGTCCACCACGGCCCGCATGCGGTAGTCCGACCGTCGCGCCGGCCGGGCGCCGGGGGAGTAGCCCCGCTGGTCGGGGGCCAGCGTCCGGAGGCCGGCCTGGTGCAGCGCGGGGCTCAGCCGGTCGAAGGAGCCGGCGTCCTGGGGGAAGCCGTGCAGCAGGACGACCGGCTCCCCGTCGGGTGGGCCGGCGTCCCGGACGTCGAAGACGAGGTCGCCGCGGCGGAAGCTGTCCATGTCCCCTTCCTGCCCGCTCCGGCCCCCCGACCACCGCCGCCGACGGACGCCGGTCGCCGTCGTCGGCCGGGATGAGCGACCATGGGGTCGTGGTGGCGACCCGGACCGAAGAGCTGATCGTGCTCGTGGACGACGCGGGCACCGCCATCGGCGCGATGCCCAAGGCGCTGGTGCACCACGGGGAGACGCCGTTGCACCGGGCCTTCTCCGCCTACCTGTTCGACGACGCCGGCCGGCTGCTGGTCACCCGCCGCGCGCTGGAGAAGGCGACGTTCCCGGGGATGTGGACCAACACCGTGTGCGGCCACCCCGGCCCGGGGGAGGAGGACGGTGCCGCGGTCGCCCGCCGCGCGGACTTCGAGCTGGGCCTCGGCGTCGGAGACGTCCGGTCGGCGCTGCCCGGGTACCGGTACCGCGCGGAGTTCCGGGGGGTCGTGGAGAACGAGATCTGCCCGGTCTACGTGGGCCGGTTCACCGGCACCCCCGCGCCCGACCCGACCGAGGTCGTCGAGTGGGAGCTGCTGGACTGGGCGGCCTTCCGCCGACGGCAGGAGACCGAGGGCGACGCCTGGTCACCGTGGTGCCTCGAGCAGGCCCGCCAGCTCGAGGAGGCGGGACTGGTCCCTCGGTAGCCAGCTCCGATGGCCCTGCCGCAGGCACCGCCGCGGGCGTGCGAGTGGTGGGGGCAGCGGAGTCCTCCGTCAAGCGTTGACGACCAGTCGGACGGTGCAACCCCCGCCGGTCTCCTCCGCCGGGGCGGCCACCAGGTGGTCGACCGAGCGGCGGGCCAGCCACAGCCCCATGCCGCCCACGGCCATGTCGCCGTGCGCCGGGCCGTAACCGGCCAGCGGGTCGTCGAAGCAGGGACCGTGGTCGGTGATCGAGCACAGCATCCGGTCGTGCCCGGACCACAGGCGGACGTCGACCGGGGGGACGCCGTGCTCGGCTGCGTTGGCGACGATCTCGTCGATCGCCAGCACGAAGTCCTGGGCCGCGTCCGGGTCCAACGGGCTGTCGGCCAGCACCCGGCTGACGGCCCGGCGCAGGTAGCGCATGTCGTCGAGGTCGAGCAGGGCCAGCGCCGGTTCGGTCGCCTCGATCGGGTCGGGCACCCGGGAGTGCTGCAGCTCGGTCACCACATCGGACGGCTGCCGGTAGCCCGGGTTGCCGGCGAGCTCGCCGTCGACCATCAGGAAGGGGTGCGTCGCCGCGCACACCTGGGCCGGACCCAGCCCGTCCGGGCCGCTGGGATCAGGCCCCAGCAGGCAGAGCTGGTCGACCGGGCGGTCGGCCAGCACGTGGTTGAGCAGCGCCTCGGTCTGCATCCAGCCGGCCCAGCCGCTCGCCGGTTGGTGGACCGCGGTGACCAGCTGCAGCCGGCCGTCGTCGGGCAGCTCCTGGTCGACCAACCGCAGCAGCTCGGCCACCCCGGTCGCCGGCCGCGCGTCGACGGGGCCCGGGTGCAGCACGTGCGCGCCGTCGAACGCCGCAGCCAGTTGGCCGGACACCGGCTCGGGGCAGGCGATGACCAGCCGGTCACCGGGGGCCGCCGTGTACGCCACGAAGGCGGCGACCACGGCCGCCCGGTCGCCGTCCGCCGTCGGCACGTGGCCGACGTGCCGGTATCCGGAAGGTCTGTCCCGGTCGTCCGCCATTCGAGTCCGCCCCCGTTGTGTCGTGTTCTCCGACCTCTCCTGTGTGCCCGCTGGCCGGGCTCCGACACATGGCGGCGGAGGACCGGGGTTTCGCCGTCCCGGCGACGGGCAGCTCCCCGAGGTGGACACACGGCAGCCGCCGGCCCGGCCGGCCGTGCACGGCGAGCGACCCGGCTGCCCCAAGCGGATGGTGTTCGGACCCTGCGGCGGGGTGCGGGACGGCGGCAGCTGCGAGCTCGCCGAGCACCCGTGCGTCTTCCTCGACCAACCACTGCCCACCTGGCCGGACCAGCCCGTGGCTCCGCCCGCGCCCTGCCCGGGCGGGCTGCTCGAGCGGGCCCGCGCGGCGGCGGTGGTGCTCAGCGACCTCACCGTCCGGCCCTTCGACCGGGTGGCGCTGCGCCGGGTGGTCGCCGCGCTGGCCACCGGCAGCGACGGACTGCTGATCGGCGAGCACCAGGACCGGCCCGACCACCCCCCGACGATGGTGGCCGCCGAGGTGCTCGACGCCGGCGGGCGGCCGTGGACGACGCTGGCCTGCCGGGACCGCAACCGGCTCGTGCTCGAGCAGGAGCTGGCCGGGCTGGCCGAGATCGGGGTGGACGGCGTGCTGTGCGTCACCGGCGACGGCCGGGGCCCCGGCATCCGGCCGGAGGTGACCCAGGTGTTCGACCTCGACGGCACCCGGCTGGCCGCGCTGGCCACCGCGGCCGGGCTCACCGCGTCGGTGCCGGAGTCGCCGGAGTCGCCCCCGCAGGCGCTGCGCCCCGGTCGGGTGGCCGAGAAGCAGCGGGCCGGCGCCCAGCTGTGCGTGCTCAACCACGTCGGGACGCCCCAGCGGTTGGCCCGCTTCGTCGCCGACGCCCGCGCGGCCGGCGCGACGCTGCCGTTCCTCGCGTCCGTCGCCGTCTACACCGACGAACGCTCCGCGCGCGTGCTGCAGCGGTTCCCCGGCCTCCACCTGGAGGACGCCGTCGTGGAGCGGGTGCTCGCCGCGCCGGACCCGGTCTCAGCCGGCATCGCCGCGGCGGTCGACGAAGCGCGGGCGCTGCTGGCCGTGGACGGCGTGGTGGGCGTCAACCTGTCCGGGCTCGCCTCCGACCGCGGGGACGACGCGGCGGCGGCGGTCAAGTCGGAGATCGCGGCCCGGATCCGGGAGATGCCGGCCGCGGGGGGAGAGCGATGAGCGAGCTGTCGAGCGAGGCCATGGAGACGGAGTTCGGAACCGTCGCCGGGTGGACCCAGGAGGCCGTCGAGGCGCTGGGGCACGAGTACGCGGTCCCGGCGGGGTGCCGGGGCAGCGGGAGCGAGGCCGCGCTGCGCTGGCTGGCCGACGGGCTGGGCGTCCGGCCGGGGGAGCGCGTGCTCGATGCGGGCG
>JAOPWO010000233.1 GCA_025965635.1 Modestobacter sp.
GTCGCGTCGCCGCGGGCCGCCCGGGCGCCCAGCCGGGCCCGGTCGACGGCCATGAAGGCGAACTCCTGGGCGACGAAGTACCCGGTGATCGCCGTGATCCCCAGGACCACCAGCATGCCCAGCGCGAGAGTGAGGAGTGTGGTCACCGGCCGCGTACCGCCTCAGCGGGCTCCAGGTACGCGGCCAGGGGTATGTGCTCGGTGTTCATGATCCTCTTCGATGGCGGAGTGGGCCTGACGCCCTCGTCGTGCAACGCGGGAACGGGGCACCGGGTTCCGGGGCGCCGTCCGGCCTCGTCAGGGCCGCGGATCGGTTCGCGTCCAGCCGCGCTCGTCCCGGCGGGCACCCGTGCCCGCCCGGCACCGCCGGCAGACCACCCGCACCTCCTCCGCGTGCCGGCCCGACTCCGGCTGGACGTCGGCCCAGCTGACGTGCGGGAACCGGGCCAGCCGGGACTTGCTCAGCGACAGCCCGCAGACCGTCTCGTTGCGGCCCCGTTCCCAGGCGTGCACTTCGCCGGCGGGGTACCTGATGCCGTCGTCGGGGTCGGTCCACTGGTCGGCGGCCGCGACCGCCGCGCTGCGTACTGGCATGGGGGGCCCGTACCCGCGAGCGCACGTCCACTCGGCCGGTCCGACCTTCGGGGTCGTGCGCACGTGCGCCCGTCCACCCTCCGCGGCCTCCCCGGGCTCGAGCATCAGGTCGTGCTCGCCGAGGACGAGCCGCAGGGCGCCGTCGAGGACGTGGACCCAGTCGTGGCCCTCGTGGGTGCGCAGCTCCGGTTCGGCGTCGTCGTCCCGGTCGGGAGGATGGACGTGCAGGCCTGGATCCCGCCGGGCCGGCGGGTCAGCGGCAGGACCACCGAGCCATCACCGACGGCGATGGGCCGCACGTCGATGCGCGGGTTCCCGGTGGGTGGCGCGTCGACGAGCTCGTCGAGGGTCACGCCGTGGGCGCGGCCGAGCGGGTGGACTGGACCAGGGCGGACCTCGGCGTCTGGGAGCCGGGCACCCGGTTCGACCTGGTCACGACGCACTACGCCCATCCGGCGATGCCGCAGCTGGACTTCTACGACCGCATCGCCGGCCCGGTGGCGCCGGGCGGAACGCCGCTGATCGTCGGGCACCTGCGCACGCACGTCGCCGACGGCCACGGCCACCACGACGGGCCGCCTGCCGAGGCCACGGCCACCGCTGCAGGATTCGAACCTGCGGCACACGGTCGAGGAATCTGCTTTCGGGGTGATCGGCCGTCGTCGACCCAAGGGGCTTACCGGGCCTTCCCGTCTCTGGCAGGTTCGGCGCCGGTAGCGGTCGGCGGGTCAGCACTCCCGTCGACTGGAACGGCTCTCGGATTCCTCGCGCCAGACCGTGCGCCCAGCGGCCATGAGGGGGCTTGATCGCTGAGGGGACGACGCGCCCCGGGCGCTGCCCGGTGGGTGCTTGGCCATCGGTCCGCTGGCTGCCCCCCTCCGCGCTGCCGACCGCAGTGAGCCGACTGGGGGCGCAGTGCCTTCGTTGGCGATGACTGGGCCGAGGACCACCATGACGTCGAGGTGCAGGACGCCCAGGGGCGCCGGCCGGCCCGGAGCCCGGCTGTCCGAGGGCATCGCGGCCGCCAGGATCGTGGGGATCACCAGCGCGGGCGCACCCACCCCACCTGCTCGGACGAACCCTGGAACGGCCGGTACGCAACCCGCCGGCGGCCGCCTGTGTTCAGGGCGCGATGCCGACATACTGGGTCTCCAGGTACTCCTCGATGCCCTCCGCGCCCCCTTCTCGCCCGAACCCGCTGGCCTTGAGGCCGCCGAAGGGAGCCGCAGGGTTGGAGATGACTCCCTGGTTGAGCCCGATCATCCCGGCCTCGAGTCCCTCGCACACGCGCAGCGCCCGGCTCAGGTCACGGGTGAAGACGTAGGCGGCCAGCCCGTACTCCGTCGCGTTCGCCGCGGCCACGCCCTCCTCCTCGGTGGTGAACGTGGCGATCGGCGCAACCGGGCCGAAGACCTCCTCGGTCAGGATCCGCGCGGTCGACGGGGTGTTGGCCAGTGCCGTCGGCGCGTAGAAGTAGCCCGGTCCGTCGATGGCATGGCCCCCCGCCACCACGGAGGCCCCCTTCTCCACCGCGTCGTCGACCAGCTCCGCCACCTTCCGGCGCCCGGCCTCGTCGACGAGGGGACCGATGTCCACGCCGTCCTCGGTGCCTCGGCCGACCACCAGGGCCGAGAGCCGCTCGGCGAACCGGCGGGTGAACTCCTCCGCCACCCCCGCCTGCACGTGGAAGCGGTTGGCCGCGGTGCAGGCCTGGCCGACGTTGCGCATCTTGGCCGTCAGCGCGCCCTCGATCGCCGCGTCGAGGTCGGCGTCGTCGAAGACCAGGAAGGGAGCGTTGCCGCCCAGCTCCATCGACATCCGCAGCAACTGCTCCGCGGACTGTTCGACGAGGCGTCGGCCGACCGGCGTGGAGCCGGTGAAGGAGAGCTTGCGCAGCCGCGGGTCACGGATCAACGGCTCCATCACCTTGCCCGACGACGAGGTGGTGATGACGTTCAGCACGCCGGCCGGGAGCCCGGCGTCCATCAGGATCTGCGCCAGCAACAGCATGCTGAGCGGGGTCTGGCTGGCCGGCTTGACCACCATGGTGCAGCCGGCGGCCACCGCCGGGCCGATCTTCCGGGTGCCCATGGCCATGGGGAAGTTCCAGGGCGTGATGAACAGGCACGGCCCGACCGGCCGCTTGGTCGTCAGCAGCCGCGATCGGCCGTCGGGTGAGGTGGCGAACCGGCCGCCGATGCGCACCGCCTCCTCGGAGAACCACCGGAAGAACTCCGCCGCGTAGAGCACCTCGGCCCGGGACTCGGCCAACGACTTGCCCATCTCCAGGGTCATGACGAGCGCGAGCTCATCGACCCGCGCGACCAGCGCCTCGAAGGACCTCCGCAGGATCTCCCCCCGCTCGCGCGGAGGCGTTGCCGCCCACCCCGCCTGGGCGGCCGCCGCAGCGCTGAGGGCTGCGTCCCCGTCCGCGACGGTGGCGTCGGCGATGCGCACCAGGGTCCGGCCTGTCGACGGGTCCTCCACCGGGAGGGTCCCTCCGTCGCCGGAGTCCCGCCACCGGCCGCCGATGAGCAGCTGGGTCGGCACGGCGGCGAGGACGTCTGCCTCGCGGGCGGAGTCGATGAGTGGCGTCATTGCCTGCCTTCGGTCGGTGGGGGGTGCTGGGCGGAGCGACGTCACACGCGGACGGCGCCGAGGATGTCGAGCACCGGGAGCAGATGGGAACGGAAGAGCGGGTAGTTCTCCGCCATGGGGAAGTGCCCGATGCCGCTCATCCGGGTGTACCTGGCGCCCGGTATGGCGCGCGCGGTGGCCTCGCTCTCGTCGGGAGAGCAGGCGTAGTCGTACTCGCCGGTGAGCATGTGCACCGGGCACGCGGCGGTGTCGATCTCCTGCTCGTGGCCGCGGAGGTCGAAGTCCTCGCTGTAGAAGAAGGTGTCACCGCGGTAGATCCCCGGGCCGCCCTGGCTGTAGATCCACCACACCTCGCGCCGATCGGCCTCCGGGCCCTGCGGCGCCATCAGCCCGTAGGTCCAGGACGCCACGGACTGCTGCGCGTTGGTGCCCGGGTCCAGTGGCCAGTCGGCGAAGCGCCCGGACAGCTTGCCGGCGCCGGAGAGCCCGATCACGCCCCGCAGCCGGTCGGGATGTCGCCGCGCCAGCTCCAGCACCACGGAGCCGGCCATCGAGCAGCCCAGCACCACCGGCGCGTCCAGGCCCAGCGCGTCGACGACCGCCATGACGGTCTCCACGTAGCGATCGGTGGTGAGCAGGTACTCCTCGTCCCACCAGCCGTCCGGGGGTGTGGACCGACCGTGCCACGGCAGGTCGAAGGCGATCACCCGGAAGCGCGCGGTGACGTCCGGGTCGGCCATCACGTGCCGGTACTGACGGGAGTCGGCGCCCGCGGTGTGCAGGCACAGCAGGGGGATGCCCTGGCCGGCCTCCTCCACGAACACCCGGCACTCCTGGCCGTCCACCAGTACCCGGTAATAACGCCCGAGGACGTCCTCGGGCTGCACTCGTCCCATGGTCCCTCCGGGGATCAGCTGGTACGGATCGGAATCAGGTCTGCGCCGCCGTGCGGCACGCCCCGCTGGATCAGCTGGCGCCGTTCCCGCCGTCGTGTGCGGCGACCCGCGGCTCGAGACCGGTGGCGCCGACGACCTCGCGCCAGGCCTCGAAGCCGGTCTGGAAGGCGACGACGCCGGCCTCGGGCAGCGCGATCTCGATGGCCTCGAGGATCTCCTGCGGGGTCAGCCCGAGGTCCAGGGCGACCCGGATGTGGCTCTGGATGTGGCCCTTGGACGCCCGCATGACCGTGAGGCTGACGATGAAGATCAGTTCCTTGGTCTTGCGGTCGAGCAAGCGGGGCTCGAGGTACGCCTTGTTCACCAGGTTGTTCGCGGCCTGGAGCACCTCGAAGTCGTACTTGGCCATGACCTTGTGGTAATCGAGGACGTAGCCGCGCGTGCGCGCCATGTCGTCGATGTACTCCTGGACCTCGCTGGTCCCGTCGATCTGAGTCATGACTGACTTCCTTCCTGTCGAAGAGTGGACGGCTGTCCACGGTGTCTCGGTGGCGGAGCCGGGAGCCGGACGCCGGATGGTCGGTCCGGGCTCATCCGCCGGCGCGGACGGCCGCCATGGCGGCACGAGCCCCGTCGAGGACGACGGTGAGCGCGCGCAGGTGGCGGACCAGCAGCTCCCGGCCTTCCGCGATGCTGAAGTCGGCACACCGGCGGTCCATCCCCAGCACCGCGTTGTGGAACGGCGGCGGCAGGGGCTGCAGGAAGGCCGACCACCGCTCCGAGCTGCCCTCGAGCACGATCCGCTCAGCCCGCGGCGCGGCCGCCACGACAGGCTGGCCGGCGACCAGCTGGAACGTCTCGGTCCGGTCACCGCAGCGGATGACCAGGTCCACGTCGCACCATCGGCCGACGTGCGCGAGCTCCCGGCTCGCCGCCAGGTGGCGGCGCCAGGCCTCCTGCCAGTCCTCGCCCAGGAACGGCGCGGCGTCCGGTACCGCCTCCTGCTCGACCATGTGTTGCTGGGGGGCCATGCACTTCCTCCCGTCCAGGTGCTGGCGGATCGCAGCACGGTGTGGCGCCCGGCACGACGACGGCCGCAGCAGAGGGCCTGCCGCGGCCCCGATGTCACTCCGCGCCGAGGAACTCCGCGTCGTCCAGCGAGAGGGTGAGCGCGGTCAGGGCGCCGATGTAGCTGTACTGGCGCAGCCCCATGCACAGGCCCGTGGCCGTCTTGGTGAAGCGGGACTCCCACGGCCCGCCCGGCAGGCCACGGGGCGTTGTGGGCGGGGCGGACACGTTGGCGAAATGGACCTCGACGACAGGGCGTCCGGTCTCCTCCAGGGCGTGCCGCACGGCCTCACCGACGACGGTCAGCCCGGCCGGGTTGATGATGTAGCCGTCTGCCCGGGACGCCGACTCGTGGATGAACTCGAGAATGGCGCCTTCGTAGTTCGATGCGAACGTCTCGACCACGACACCGAGCTTGTCGGCGGTCTCGGTGACGTACTGCTGCAGGTCACCAAGCGAATTGATCTTGCCGTAGACGCGCTTGTTGCGTGCCCCGAGGTTGCTCATGTTGGGGCCGTCGATGACGGCGATGTGGTGCTGCTTGGCGCCGGAGCGCAGGCCAGTGCTGTCCATGGGTGCGTCTCTTCCTTTTCCAGATCGCGCCACCGTTGGCGCATCGGAGAGAGCCCGTCAGGCGACGGGCAGCTTGAGGTCGGCGAGCCCGCCGTCGACGACGAGCACGGAGCCCACCGTCGAACGGGCGTGCGGGCTCGCCAGGTAGGCGACGGCGGCAGCGACCTCAGCAGGAGCGACCATGCGCCCCGTGGCCTGACGGCCGTCGAACTGCGCGCGCAGCGCGGTCGGGTCGTCGGCCGCGTCGATGATCTCCTCCATGAACTCCGTCGCGACCGTTCCCGGGTTGACGGCGTTGACCCGGATGCCCTCGGCGAGCAGGTCGACGGCCATGGCGCGGGTCATCGACTCGACCGCACCCTTGGTCGCCGTGTAGAGGACCCGGTCGGGGAGGCCGGAGGTGGCGGTGCAGGAGGAGATGTTGACGATCGCCGGCGCCGACGACCGGCGGAGGTGCGGCAACGCCGCGCGGGTGACCCGGACGTGACTCACGACGTTGACGTCCCAGAGGCGGGCCCAGTCCTGGGTCGTGCCCTGCTCGATCCCGCCCACGAAGCTCACGCCCACGTTGTTGACCAGGACGTCGATGCCCCCGAGCGCCGCGGCGAGCTCGGCCACGGCAGCGGCCACCTCGTCGTCGTCGGTCACGTCGGCGCGGACCGCGTCGATCCCCGACCGGACCCCGGCGACGTCCCGGTCGATGACGCCGACGCGGGCGCCGGCGTCCTGGAAGAACTCTGCGGTGGCGCGCCCGATGCCGCGTCCACCACCGGTGATGAGGACGGACTGTGCGGACGGGTTCTGGACCGGGACTGCCACGGGTGCTCCTGGTTGCTCGGGGGGCCGAGAGGCCCCTGGGATCAGCGCGACGGACGGCGGTGGGCGCGGGTCACCCACTCGTCGTCGACGCGGAACTGCTGGTTGGTGGGCGGCGCTCACGCGCCGCCGGTGGCCGCCTCGGGCGTCAAGGAGCGCAGCTGGCCGAAGGCGACGTCAGCGGCCGCGTGCACGTGCGCCTCGCAGGCGGCCCAGGCAGCTGCCTCGTCCCCGGCCACTGCGGCCTGGACGATGGCACGCAACTCGTCCAGCGTCCGCGACGCCCGCCCCTCCGCCTGGAGGGACAGCCCGCGCAGCAAGCTGACCCGGGCGTGGATGCTCAGCAGGGTGGCGCGGATGACCGGGTTGTCCGCACCGTCCAGCAACGCCTCGTAGAAGGCGTCCTTGGCGGGCAGGACGGAGCTGAGCTCACCGTCGGCGAACGCCATCTCCACGTCCGCCAGACGCTGGGTGAGCATGGCGCGCTGGGCAGCCGTCGCCCGCCGCGCGAACATCCGTCCGGCCAGCGCTTCGAGCACCGCCCGCACCTCGAACAGGGCCTCGGCCTCCGCCTCCGTCGGCTGAGCGACGACCGGACCCCGGTTGGCCACCATGGTGACCAACCCTTCGGACTCCAGCTGGCGCAATGCCTCCCGGATGACCGTCCGGCTCACGTCGAAGCGCTCACAGAGCACCCGCTCCACGAGGCGCTCGCCCGGCTCGAACTCGAAGTCGATGATGGCCCTGCGCAACAGCTCGACGATCTGCTTGCGCAGCGGAGCCGCGACCCGATGAACTTCCGTCATGCTGACTCCCCTGAAGCGTCTGAGATGACCGTAATACAGTCATAGGAATTGTCAACATCCTTGATGCGGTCGCTGGCGAGCTCAGGCAACGAGGGCCTTGAGGTCGTAGCCGGCGGCGACGAGATCGGTCTCGGTGGGACGGCGGTCGCCCGCGAGCAGGCGCCGGGCCGCCATGTGGTCCGGGGCCCGGTTCACCGACTCCACGGTCACCAGGCAACCACTGCGGTCGAAACGGAAGACGGAGAACCGTCCGGCGGAGACGTCGCCGTGGACCACATGGCTGCCGTCGAGAACCGGGATGCCGGCCATCTGCACCTTCGACCCGTGCTGATGGGTCCAGAACCACGGCACCGCGGAGTACCTGCCCTGTCCATCGCCGGCCAGCCGGGAGGCGACGAAACGGGCCTGGTCGACCGCGTTCTGCACCGACTCCAACCGGATCCGTCGCCCGGACGCATGGACGCTCGGGTAGTTCGCGCAGTCGCCCAGCGCGCTGATGCGGGGGTCGGAGGTGACCAGCCGCTCGTCGACGACCACGCCGTTCCCGGTACGGAGGCCGGCGGCCTCGGCCAGTTCCACGTTGGGCAGGACGCCGATGCCCGTGACGACCAGGTCCGCGGGCAGAAGTTCCCCGGTGTCGAGCTCGACGGCAGTGACCCGGCCGCCCGATCCGCGCAGTGCGCGGACTGCGCTGTTGAGCAGGATCGTGGTCCCCGACGCCCGGTGCGCCCCGGAGACGTGGTCGGAGACCTCCGGGGTGACCACGCGGGCCATCGGGCGGTCCAGTCCTTCCACCACCGTCACGGCGTGACCGTGCCGGGTCGCGGCCGCGGCGACCTCCATCCCGACGAACCCGCCACCGATGACAACCACCCGGGCGACTCCGTCGAGGCTGACCCTCAGCGCTTCGGCGTCGGCGAGCGACCGCAGCGAGACGACGCCGGCCAGGTCGCTGCCGGGCACGTGCAGTGGCCGTGGCCGCGCTCCGGTGGCCAGCACCAGGTGGGCGTACCCCAGGCGCTCACCAGAGCCGAGCACCACCTCCCTCCGTACGCGGTCGATCTCCACGACCGGGGCGCCGAGGGCCAGGGTGATGTCGCGGGAGGCGAAGAACTGTTCGGTCCGGAGCGTCACCCCGTCCGCGGTCACCGCGCCGGACAGGTACTCCTTGGACAGCGGCGGGCGCTGGTAGGGCAGCCGGGGCTCGTCGCCCACGATCGTGATCGGCCCCTCGTGCCCGGCCTCGCGCAGGGACACCGCGAGCTGGAAGCCGCCCTGGCCACCGCCGACGACCACCACGGGTTCACCCTGCCCCGAGGTGGGCGGCACGCCGGGGAGACCGGTCATCAGAGCTGCGTCTCCGGCAGCCGGACGACCAGGCCGGCGAGCTCCTCGGTGACCTCCAGCTGGCAACTGAGCCGGCTGTTGTCCTTGCGCGGGCTGGCCGTCGACCCCAACATCTCGTCCTCGTCCTCCTCCATCGCGGGGAGTCGCTCGAGGTGCTCCGGCTCGACGTAGACGTGACAGGTAGCGCACATGGCGTTGCCACCGCACTCGGCGACGATCCCGTCGACGTCGTTCGTCGTCGCGGTCAGCATCACGGTGCTGCCGTGCTCGGCATCGACGGTCCGGGCGGCGCCGTCCGGCTGGATGTACGTGATCGTGGGCATCGTGGCTGTTCCTTCATCGTGAGGTGGTTCCTGGGCAGGGGGCGCGGCCGGCGGGCACGGTCGGTCGACCGCGCCCGCCGGCCGTGCTCAGGCCCCTGCGTGCGTTGCGGTCGGCTGGGCCGTCACCGGTACCGCACCGGCCTCAGTCGGGGTCACCGACGCCTTCCGGTACCGCAGCAGCAAGATGCTCCCCACCAGCGCCATGGTCGACAGGGTGTAGAGGCCCAGCTTGATCGACCCCGTGGCCCCCTCGATCAGACCGAACAGGTAGGGCGCGGTGAAACCGGACAGGCTGCCGATGGTGTTGATCAGGGCCACGCCGGCGGCCGCCGCAGCGCCGCTGAGGTAGTTCGTCGGCAGGTTCCAGAAGGTGGGCAGCGCCCCCAGCAGGCCGCAGACGGCGACGCTGATGAACACCATGCCGAGGATCGGGCCGACCGTGGTGGACAGCGCGAGGCCCAGGGCGAGGGTGGCCAGGCTGATGGCGGCGGCCTTGGCGTGCTTGCCGGTGCGGTCAGCCACCCGGGTGACCAGGAAGACGCTGACCAGGCCGAAGACCCACGGCATCCCCACGAGGAGCCCCCGCTGGGTCCCGGTCAGACCCTCGATGTTGCCGACGATGCTGGGAAGCCAGAACGTCAGCCCGTAGAGGCTGAGGTTGATGCAGAAGAAGATCGCGCCCAGGTACAGCACCTTGCGGTCGGACAGGGCCCTCCGCACGGGCACGTGCAGCCGGGTCTGGTCCTCCTCGGCGACCTTCGCCTCGACGGACTCCCGCTCGGCCGCGGTCAACCACGTGGCATCGGAGGGCCGGTCGGTCAGATAGAACCAGGTGATGACACCCACGATGATGGTGAGACCGCCCTGGACCCCGAACATCCACTGCCAGCCCTGGAAGTCAGCCGTCCCGTCCATGGACAGCAGGAGCTCCGACAGCGGGCCGCCCAGGATGAACGAGATCGCCAGGCCCCAGTAGACCGACAGGCCGATCGCCGTGGAGCGGCCCTTGTTGGAGTACCAGTAGGTCAGGTACATGACCACGCCCGGGAACAGACCTGCCTCGGCGAAGCCGAGGATGAAGCGCATGACGTAGAAGCTGATCGGGCCCTGGATGAACGCCATCCCGGCCGCGACCAGCCCCCACGTCACCATGATGCGAGACAGCCAGCGTCGGGGGCCGACCCGGTGCAGGATCAGGTTGCTGGGGATCTCGAAGATGACGTAGCCGACGAAGAAGATCCCGGCCCCGAGCCCGTATGCGGCTGCCCCGATTCCCAGATCGGCTTCCAACTGCTCCTTCGCGAAGCCGATGTTCACCCGGTCCAGATAGGACAACATGTAGAGCAAGGAGATGAACGGCAGGATCCGGATCAGCAGTTTCTTGTTGGCCGACTTCTCGTCAGCCTCCGTGAAACCGGCGCTCACCTGGTGCGGTACAGCCACGGTGCACCTCTCATATCTGCATCGACGTTGATGTGGGCGCGCACGGCACACGTGCAGCGCGCAGCCGCCGGGCAGCGCTCGGCGACGGGGACGTGCTGGCAGATCCGGTGACACGGAGGGGGAGGCCCCTCCATGTCACCGTCTGCGCACCGGGAGTGCCCGGTGGGTCAGTGAGTGGCCGGGAGAGCCGCGACCACGGGGTGGTCGGCCGCGCTCAGGTCCACCTCGGTCGAACCGCCGGGGGAACCGACCGGTGCGAAGAACTCCGTGGCGACCGCCCGGAAGTCGATCGGCCCGGGGGCGGCGTCGTCCTCGTGCACGACCGCGGACTGGGGACACGCCGACTCGCACGCGCCGCAGTCGATGCACTCGTCCGGGTGGATGTAGAGCATCCGGCCGCCGGTGTAGATGCAGTCGACGGGGCACACCTCGGTGCACGCCTTGTCCATGACGTCCACACAGCCCTGGGTGATGACGAATGACACTGTGCTGCTCCTGGTCTCGTACAGGGAGGACTGCCGGCTGCGGCGGTCCAGTGGTGCCGGGCGACGGTGCAGCGCGCGACCGGGCGCGCGCTGCCGCCTGAGTCAGAGATCGGCGAGGACGACGGGGAAGAACTCGAACCGGTCGTCGACGCCGTTGGCGCGGCGCGGGGTCGCGGTCTGCGACGGGCGGACTCCCGCCGCGAACAGCGTGCGCAGCGCACGCACGATCGTGCCGTCGACGTCCTCTTCGCCCCGGCGCCCGTAGGTGCCCAGCGCCAGCGGACGCCCGATGCAGACGTGCCGGCCGCCGCCGAAGGTGAACCCGTCCCGCTGGGCGTCCTTGCGGATCTCACGCTCCAGGTCGAACCGCTCCGGGTTCTCGCCGAACACCTCGGGGTCGCGGTTGGCCTGCCGCAGGTCGGCCCCCACGAAGTCACCCTCGTGCGCGGTGAACTCGGCCGTCTCGACGTCCGCGACCGCTCGGCGCATCAGGATGTGCGGTCCCGGGTGCAGTCGGAGCGACTCCATCGCCGCCTGCCGCAGGAAGTCGGCGTCACCGACCCGGGCACGGTCGTCGGGGTGCTCCTCGAACCACTCGATCAAGTGGTTGATGGTGTGCACCGTCGACGTCACCGACGTCCCCGAAGAGGCCACCAAGTACTGCACGGACTCGGTGAGGACGTCGTCGTAGGACCACTGCTGCTCGGCATCGGACAGCAGCGTCGAGATCAAGTCCGGCTGCTCGTCGGCCCAGCTCCCGGCCCGCGCGATGACCGCGCGACGCCGCTCCATCGCCGGCGCGACGAACTCGTCGCCGAAGACCCGCTTCCACTCGACCGCCCGGGCCAGGACCTCGGTGTGGTCGTCGTGCGACCACTCGATGGTGACTCCGCCGATCAAGGCGGTCAAGCAGTCGTCGAGCCGCCGGAACCGCGCCTCGTCGTCGTTCGCGATGTCGAGGCCGACGATCGCCGCACTGATGGAGATCATCATCCGTCGGCCCAGTGCGACCAGGTCGAGCCGGACGACGCCGTCCTCCTCACGGTGCTGCTCGGCAGCCTGGCGCAGCGCCGTGTCGATGGCCGGCTGCAAGACCTCCAGTTCGTACCGGGGGAGGTTCTTCGGGCCGAACAGCGCGCTCTCGAGCTTGCGCCGCGCCCGGTGCGCCGGCCCGTCCATCGTCACGATGGCGCCCCCCATCACCGGCCAGCCGGTGAGGTGGCGCGCAGAGACGAGGTCCTTGTGCTTCAAGGTCGCGCGAGCCCCGTCGAAGGTGCATGCCTTGAGCACCCCGGGGTCGGTGGGCAGCGGGGCTGCTGGAGCGTTCGAACCTGCAGCGGACATGCGGTGCCGCTCCTCTCAGCGAGTTGTCGAGCCCTTCGGGAGGGCGCCGTGTGAGTCGCGCCATCGTGCCGGGAACCTCAGTCATGACCTGGATCACGGCAGACGGTATTACAGGATTCTTGTATGTCAATAGCTTGCGCCCACGAGCGGAGGTCGTGTTCAGTGCTGGGCAGAGCCGCGGCGAAAACACCCAGAGGTGGTCCACGGCAGAGGCGCTGGAGGGTGCACGCATGAGGGATCGCAGTGTCGCGATCGTCGGGTCCGGCCCGTCGGGCTTCTACTCCGCGGGGGCTCTGCTCGCCTCGGCGGAGCCGATCGTCCGGGTTGACCTGTACGACTGTCTGCCGACGCCATGGGGGTTGGTCCGGGCGGGGGTGGCTCCGGACCACCCGAAGATCAAGTCGGTCAGCACGCAGTTCGACAAGATCGCCGCTCACGAGCGGTTCCGGTTCTTCGGCAATGTGGAGCTGGGCGCGCGCGTGACGCGCGAGGAGCTGCTCGAGCGGTACGACGCCGTGATCTACGCGGTCGGCGCCCAGACCGAGCGGCCGCTGGGCATCCCCGGGGAGGACCTGCCCGGCAGTCACGCTTCCATCGACTTCGTCGGTTGGTACAACGGCCACCCCTCCTGCCGGAACCTCGGCGTGGACCTGTCGGCGGACCGCGCCGTGGTCGTGGGCAACGGGAACGTGGCCCTCGACGTCGCCCGCATGCTCTGCCTGCCGCACGCGGATCTTGCCCGCACCGACGTCGCCGACCACGCGCTGCACGCCCTGGCGAAGAGCTCGATCCGCGAGGTGATGGTGCTCGGCCGACGCGGCGCAGCACAGGCAGCGTTCTCAACCTCCGAGTTGAAGGACCTCGACGCGATCGACGCCCTCGGGGTCGATGTCGACCTGGCTGACGTGCCCCGTGGCGGGGACGGCGACGACCCGGCGGTGTCGCCCGCCATGCGCCGGAACCTGGAACTGCTCCACGGGTGGGCGCAGCACGGCTTGAACGGAGCTGCCGCCCGCCGGATCGCCTTCCGGTTCCACCGGTCGCCGGTCGAGATCCGGGGGGACGGACGGGTGGAGGAGATCGTGCTGGCGGTCAACGAGCTGCAGGCCGACGCCGGGGGGCGGGTGGTCGCCGTCGACACCGGGGTCCGTGAGGTGGTGCCGACCGGCCTCGTGGTCCGGGCCGTGGGCTACCGCGGGGTTCCGCTGGCCGGTCTGCCCTTCGACGCCGTACGCGGAGTCGTGCCGCACGAGGACGGCCGCGTCGCCGGGCACGAGCGGGAATACGTCGTGGGGTGGATCAAGCGCGGCCCCACCGGGATCATCGGGATCAACCGCCAGGACGCGAACCAGACCGTGCGGAACGTGCTGGAGGACCTCGTCGACGCCACTCCGCGGAACGCGGAGCCCGACGAGGTGTCCGCCTGGCTGGCGAGCCGACAGCCTCGGCTGGTGACCACCGCCGGGTGGAACCTGATCGACGACCACGAGCGCGCCAACGGCCGGGCCGCTGACCGCCCGCGGGTCAAGCTGGTGTCGACCGCCGAGCTCCTGGACGTGGCCCTCGGCGCCGAGTAGGCGTCTCGTTGACCCCTAGCGCTCGGCGGTGCGGTGGATCGGCCTCTCCACGCCGGTCAGCCGTTCTCCGGTGCCGCCCCAGCGGCCGGCGATGATCTCCGCGGCGATCGGGACCACCGTCTCGTCCGGAGTGCGGGCGCCCAGGGCCCGGCCGAGGGAGCTCACCGTCACTCCGGCCAGCGCCACTCCCGCCCGGGTGACCCCCGGCGCCCTGACCCCGGCTGCCGCAGGAGAGCGCGTGCTACCGGCCCACGACGTGACCCGGCTCGTCGTCCCGACCCAGGCCGGGACGCCCGCTGCGGATGCGGAACTTCCGTCGTGGCCACTTCGACCGGGCAGCGGCTGCCGCCGGGCTGGTGGGCCTGGTGCCGCACGAGCTCCGCCACACGGCCGCATCGCTCGCGATCGCCTCCGGCGCCTCCATCACGGGCGTGCAGTCCATGCTCGGGCACGCCTCGGCCGCCATGACGCTGGCTCGGTACGGCCACCTGTTCGGCGACGAGCTGGACGCGGCTGCGGACCGGATGGCCGCAGCTCGTGCGGACTGGTTGCGGACCAGCCGTCGTCCGGCGCCTGAGCTGGGGCGCCGGACAGGGCGCTGACCTGCACACCCCTTGGTGCCCCCGGCAGGATTCGAACCTGCGGCACACGGTTTAGGAAACCGATGCTCTATCCCCTGAGCTACGGGGGCTCGCCGGCCGTAGCCGGCCCCGGGGTGTGCGGCCCTGAGGCTAGCGGTCGACCCCTCCGGCAGTGCCGACCGCCCGATCGGAGAACATCCGGAGGCCGGAACGCGCATGCACGAGCGGGCGATCCCGGGCCGCAACCGTTACCTTGTCCCAGCACGCGCGAGCCTCGGCAACGGCGCTGGGACTTCGGAGGGGGATCGACACGATGGACATCACGGTGGTCGACGTCCCAGGACGGGGACGTTTCGAGATCCGGGCGGACGAGCGCGTCGTCGGCTTGGCCAGCTACCACGTGGACGGCGACGACATGACGTTGCCGCACACCGAGATCAACCCGACGATGGGCGGACAGGGCCTGGGCACGACGCTCATCCGCGAGGTGCTCGCGGCCGCCCGCTGCCGCCAGCTGCGCGTCCTCCCCTACTGCTCGTTCATCCGCAAGTACCTGCACGACCACCCGGAGGACATCGACCTGGTGGCCGAGGACGACCGGCCCACCTTCGGCCTGGCCCCCGCCGTCCGCTGACCCGCGACCGCGTCGTCCCACCCAGCGCGGGCCGGCCGGGCTCCCTAGTCTCGGCCGGTGCCCACCGCGCTGCTCTGGTTCCGCCGCGACCTGCGCCTGGGTGACCACCCGGCATTGCTGGCCGCCCGGGAGGCGGCCGGCGACGACGGCACCGTGCTGCCGGTCTTCGTGTTCGACGACCGGCTGTGGGGCCCGTCCGGCGCACCGCGCCGCCGGTTCCTGCTCGACTGCCTGGACGACCTGCGGACGGCGACCGCCGGCGCCCTCGTCCTGCGGCACGGCGACCCGGTCCGCATCGTCCAGCAGCTGGCCGACGAGGTGGGCGCGACCAGCGTGCACGTCTCCGCCGACACCGGCCCCTACGGCCGGCGCCGGGACACCGCCGTCGAGACGGGCCTGGGCGAGGTGCCGCTGGTCCGCACCGGCTCCCCCTACCTGGTCGCCCCGGGCCGGGTGACCAAGCGCGACGGCACCCCCTTCCAGGTCTTCACCCCCTTCGCCCGGGCCTGGCGGGAGCACGGCTGGCACGATCCCGCCCCGCGCCCGGGCGTCGTCCCGTGGCTGACCGGCGTCTGCTCGGACGACCTGCCGGCCTCCCCCGACCTGGGCGACGTCCGGCTCCCGCCGGCCGGTGAGGCCGCCGCCGCGGCGGCCTGGGCGGGGTTCCGCGACGAGCGGCTGCTGGACTACGCCGAGGACCGCAACGCGCCTGGCACGAACGGCACCAGCCGGCTGTCGCCCTACCTGAAGTACGGCTGCATCCACCCACGGACGCTGCTGGCCGACCTCGCGGCGCAGGACGACGGCGGGGAGGCCGTGCGCCGCTACACCGACGAGCTCGCCTGGCGTGACTTCTACGCCGACGTCCTCTGGCACCGCCCCGGCTCCGCCCGGGAGTACCTCAAGCCCCAGCTGCAGGGCATGGGCTACGACACCGGACCCGACACCGAGGAGCTGGTCCGCGCCTGGGAGACCGGCCGCACCGGCTTCCCGGTCGTCGACGCCGGGATGCGCCAGCTGCTCGGCGAGGCCTACGTGCACAACCGGGTGCGGATGATCGTCGCCTCCTTCCTGGTCAAGGACCTGCACCAGGAGTGGACCCGCGGCGCCCGGTACTTCATGCAGCACCTGGTCGACGGCGAGCTGGCCAGCAACAACCTCGGCTGGCAGTGGGTCGCCGGCACCGGCACCGACGCCTCGCCGTACTACCGGGTCTTCAACCCGATCACCCAGGGCAAGAAGTTCGACCCCGACGGCCGCTACGTGAAGCGCTGGGTGCCCGAGCTGCGCGGCCTGGACCCGGCGCACGTGCACGAGCCGTGGACCGCGCCCGGTGGGGTCCCGGCCGGCTACCCCGAGCCGATCGTCGACCACGCCCACGAGCGACTGGTCGCGCTCGACCGGTACGCGCGGGTACGCCGCTGAGGGCCGGGCGGTGCCGGTGCCGCGTCGGTCACGCCCCCCGTCGTGGCGGACCGCGCCGACCCGGGTGAAGCTGGTCCCATGACCGGACGAGGCGCCCGTGCCTGAGGGCCACACCCTGTTCCGCCTGGCCCGTGAGCAGCACGCCGCGTTCGCCGGCCGAGAGGTGCACGTGACCAGCCCGCAGGGCCGCTTCGCCGGCCAGGCCGAGCTGGTCGACGGCCGGGTGCTCGACGAGGTCACCTCCTACGGCAAGCACCTGTTCGCCAGCTTCGGTGCCGACGTCGTCCACGTGCACCTCGGCCTGTACGGGACGTTCACGGCCGGCACCGGGCTGCCACCGGCCCCGAAGGGCGCGCTGCGGATGCGCTGGGAAGGACCCGGCGAGGACGGCTCGGGCGTCTGGACCGACCTGCGGGGCGCCACCGCCTGCGACCTGATCACCGACGGCGAGGCGCAGGTGATCCTGGACCGGCTGGGACCCGATCCGCTGCGCCGGACGTCCGACCCGGGGACGGCGTTCGCCCGCATCTCCCGCAGCCGGGTGGCGGTCGGTGCACTGCTGATGGACCAGTCGGTGCTCGCCGGGGTCGGCAACGTCTACCGGGCCGAGCTGCTGTTCCGGCACCGGATGTCGCCGTTCCGGCCGGGCCGGGACGTCGACGCCGACACCTGGACGGCGATGTGGGCCGACCTGGTCACCCTGATGCGGGCCGGGGTGCGCGCCGGGCGGATCGTCACCACCCGCGCCGAGGACCGCGAGCGCCGGCGGGGCGCGGCCAGCCGGACCGACGCCCACTACGTCTACCGGCGCACCGGCCTGCCCTGCCGGATCTGCGCCACCGAGGTGCGCACCGAGGTCATGGTCGGCCGGAACCTCTTCTGGTGCCCCACCTGCCAGGCCCTCTGACGCCCCTGCAGCGGGGCACCCCGAGCGCCGGGGTGGGGGCAGGGGGCCCGTCGTCAGAGCGCGCCCTTGGCGGGGTCGCCGGCCGGGACCGGGGAGATCAGACGCACCCCGATCGGCTCGCTCAGGTCCTCCTTGACCTGCTCCGACAGGTGGTTGAACGTCGTCCCTGCGCCGTGGGCCTTCAGGTCGTCCTGCGTGGCCCAGCGCTCGATCATCACGAAGCCGTAGCCGTCCTCGTGCAGGGCGTAGAGCTCGCAGCCGGCCTCCTGGTGCACTGCGGGGATCGCGGCGACGAGCGCCTCCCGGACGGCA
>JAOPWO010000152.1 GCA_025965635.1 Modestobacter sp.
TCCGCAGCCCGCGGCGCGGGGGTGCCGTCGACCCCCGCTCGACGAGCCTGGGGGCCACCAGTTCCGCGCTGACCACCGGTTCCGGTGCGCCGGTGAGCTGGCCGAGCAGCAGCTCGGCGGCCCGGAGCGCCTGGTCGGCGGCCCGGTTGTCCACCGTGCTGAGCGGCGGCTGCCACCAGGTGAAGAAGGGCTCCTCCTCGGTGTAGACCAGCGAGAGGTCCTCCGGTACCCGGACTCCGCGGTCGGCCAGCACCGGCAGCACGCCGAAGGACGCCTCGTGGTTGCTGACCAGCAGTGCCGTGGGCGGCTCGGGCACCGCGAGCAGGACCTCGGCCGCGGCGCGACCGAAGAACCAGTCGAACGATCCGCGCTGTACCAGCGCCGGGTCCAGCTCGACCCCGGCGGCGGCGAGCGCGCCGGTCAGGCCGGCATGGTGCGCCCGGCCGGACGTCACGTCGGCGGGACCCTCGATGGCGGCGATCCGGGTGTGGCCCAGCGCCAGGAGGTGCTCCGCGGCCAACCGGGAAGCAGCCTCGTAGTCGGCCATGACCGACGCCGCGCGGGAGCCGGGCACCTCGCGGTTCATGGTCACGACGGCCCGGCCCTCGTCCAGCAGCCGGTTGATCAGGTCGCCGTTCGCTCCGGAGCCGGCCACGACCACGCCGTCGAAGGAGTGGGTGTGCATGGTCTGCAGGAAGGCCGCCTCCCGCTCGGGGTTCCCGCCGGTGATGCAGACCAGCACCTGGTAGCCGTGCTCGCCGGCCCAGATCTGCAGCGTCTGGGAGAAGTCGTGGAACGTCGCCGTCCGTAGGCTGTTGACGACCAGCCCGAGCAGCCCGGAACGGTTGGTGCGCAGGGCGCTGGCCATCCGGTTGGGCTGGTAGTGCAGCTCCTGGGCCGCGGCCAGCACCCGCTCGCGGGTGCTGGGCAGTACGGAGGGGTGACCGGAGAGCGCACGGCTGGCGGTGCTCGTGCTGACGCCGGCGTGGGCCGCCACGGAACTCAATGTTGCGGGCACGTCTGATTCCTACAGGTCATGAGCCTTGATCACGAAATCGGCCTGCAGCCGAGCATCCGGGTCGGAACGGTTGCCGCTGTCCCCCGACCGGAGCGCCGCAGGTCCTCGCGTGGCGCACCGTCGTCCGGTCGTGGTTGTGTGGTTCCCGTCACAGCGACCACCCCGAGGGGCAGCATGGCGCGCGGCGGCAACGCGCGCGCCGGGAGGGGGCCTTCAGATGAGCTCCGCCACGCAGCGTCCGTCGCTGGCCGGTGACGCCGGTCAGCCGCCGGCCGAGACGCCGGAGCAGCTCGCCGAGGCGGCGACCGGCCTGGACATGATCCTCACCGACGCAGCCCTCGGCCCACTGCGGCGGCTGGTCCCCCCGGTCCGCAGTGGTCTGCGTTTCGCGGCCGGGCTGGCCCGCCGGCCGGGCCCCGTGCTGCGGCACACCGGCGAGCTCGTCGGGGAGTGGGGCCGGATCGGGCTCGGCCGCTCCGAGGTGGCGCCCGCGCCGAAGGACAGGCGCTACAGCGATCCGGCCTGGTCGGGCAACCCGCTGCTGAAGCGGGCCATGCAGGCCCACCTCGTGACGGCGAGGACCGCCGCCCAGCTGGTCGACGACGCCGAGTTGCCCTACGAGCACGACGAGCGGATCCGTTTCTCGGTCACCAATCTCGTCGAGGCCCTGGCGCCGAGCAACAACCCGGTGCTCAACCCGCAGGCCTGGAAGACCGCCATCGACACCGGTGGGCTCAGTGCCCTGAGCGGCACCAGGCGGCTGCTCCGCGACCTGTCGTCGGCGCCGCGGGTGCCCTCGATGGTGGAGCCGGACGCCTTCCAGGTCGGCAAGGACCTCGCGGTCACGCCGGGGGTCGTCGTGCTGCGGACGCCGGTCTTCGAGCTCATCCAGTACCGGCCGTCGACACCGACGGTGCACGCCGTGCCGCTGGTGATGGTGCCGCCGACGATCAACAAGTACTACATCGCCGACCTCGCCCCCGGCCGCAGCATCGTCGAGCACGTGGTGGCCGGCGGCCAGCAGGTCTTCATGATGTCCTGGCGGAACCCCGACGCCCGGCACGCCGACTGGGGCCTGGACACCTACGGCCAGGCGATCCTGGACGCGCTGGACGCGGTCGAGAAGGTCACCGGCGAGCCCCGCGCCAGCCTGATGTCGTTCTGCTCGGGGGGCCTGCTCACCGCCATGGTGCTCGCCCACCTGGCCACCACCGGTCGGCAGGACCGGATCGCCTCTGCAGCGTTCGCGGTCACCGTGCTGGACCAGGCTCGCGCCGGCACGGTGGGCGCCTTCCTGGACGAGAAGGCCGCCAAGGCCGCGGCCCGGGCCTCGGAACGCAAGGGCTACCTGGACGGCGCGACGTTGGCCGAGGTCTTCGCCTGGCTGCGGCCCAACGACCTGATCTGGAACTACTGGGTCAACAACTACCTGCAGGGCAAGCCGCCGGCGGCCTTCGACATCCTGTACTGGAACGCCGACACGACCCGGATGGCCGCCGCCCTGCACCGGGGCTTCCTGGAGCTGGCGGTGCACAACGCGCTCACCCGGCCCGGCCGGGCGACCATGCTCGGCTCGCCGGTCGACCTGTCGGCGGTCACGGTGGACGCCTACGTGATCGCCGGGATCGCCGACCACCTCTGTCCCTGGCAGTCCTGCTACGCCACCACGCAGCTCCTCGGCGGGGACACCCGGTTCGTGCTGTCCACGAGCGGCCACATCGCCTCGCTGGTCAACCCCCCGACGAACCCCAGGTCCACCTGGCGGACGGCGGAGAAGAACCCTCCGGACGCGGCCGAGTGGCTGGCCGCGGCGCACACCGAGAAGGGGTCGTGGTGGACCGACTACAGCCGCTGGGTGGGTGAACGGTCCGGCGAGCAGGTCGACGCACCCGAACACCCCGGCGGCGACCTGCCGGTGCTCGGCGAGGCGCCGGGCACCTACGTGTTCGACAAGTGAACAGCCCGGGACGGCGGGGCGGCACGCCGGACGTGCTGAGGACCGTCACCGTCGGCGGGCGGACGCTGCGGGTCGCGATCCGGAGCGGGGACGGGACGCGGCCCCCGCTGCTGCTGATGAACGGCATCGGCGCCAGCCTGGAGGTGCTGCAGCCCTTCGTCGACGCGCTCGACCCGCGCCGGGAGGTCATCCGGTTCGACGTGCCCGGTGTCGGCGGTTCGCCCCGCCCGGTGCTGCCCTACACGATGATCACCTTCGCCCCGGTCGTCGCCGGTCTGCTCACCGCGCTCGGTCGCCCCGGTGCCGTGGACGTGCTCGGGTTCTCCTGGGGCGGCGGGCTGGCGCAGCAGTTCGCCGTGCAGCACCGCCGCCGGTGCCGGCGACTGGTGCTCGCGGCGACCGGCACGGGGTCGGTCATGGTGCCCGCCGCGCCGCGGGTGCTGGCCAGGATGCTCACCCCGCGGCGCCACCGAGATCCCGCGTACGCCCGCCGGATCGCCGGGGAGATCTACGGCGGCACGATGCGCGCCAACCCCGAGCGGGCTGCGGAGGCGCTGCACGCCCACTCACGGCTCGGTCCGCAGCGCGGCTACTACTACCAACTGGCTGCCGGGACCGGCTGGACGAGCCTCCCGCTGCTGCGGCTCATCCGGCAGCCCACCCTCGTCCTGGCCGGCGACGACGACCCGATCATCCCGGCGGTGAACCCGCGCGTCATGGCCCGGCTGATCCCCGACGCCTGCCTGCACGTGTACCGCGGCGGGCACCTGGCCCTGGTCACCGAGGCGGGTGAGCTGGGCCCGGTCGTCGAGCACTTCCTCGACCGGGAGGGTCCAGACCAGCACTGGTCCCCCCGGTCTCCCGGCCGGCGGCAGTAGAACCGTCGTACCCCCGCCCTACCGTCGGGGCACGCCCACGCGGGGCGACGACGGAGGTGAACCGGTGTACCAGTCCGACGGCTCGCTGGTGGTCAGCGCCAGCGACCTCACCGGCTTCCTGGAGTGCGAGCACCTCACCCGGCTCTCCCTCGAGGTGGCGCGGGGCGAGCGCCCGCGGCCGTCCGCCACCGACCCGATGACCGAGCTGCTGGCCCGGCACGGGATCGAGCACGAGGCGCGGCACGTCGAGCGGCTGCGGAACCGCGGTCTGTCCGTGGTCGAGATCGACGTCCCGGCGGGGAAGGACGCCGGCGCGCTGTACCGCGCCCAGGCCGAGACGCTGGCCGCGATGCAGGCCGGCGCCGACGTCGTCTACCAGGCGACCTTCTACGACGGCACCTGGCGTGGGCACGCCGACTTCCTGCTCAAGCGCAGCGACCGGAGCAGCGACCTGGGGCCGTGGGCCTACGACGTCGCCGACACCAAGCTGGCCCGTCGGATCAAGGTGCCGGCCGTCCTCCAGATGGCGCTCTACGGCGATCTGCTCGCCGCGCTGCAGGGGGTACCGCCGGAGCTCCTCACCGTGGTCACCGGCGACCAGCAGGAGCTGACCGTCGAGTACGCCGACGCGGAGGCCTACGCCCGGACTGCCCGGCGGCGGTTCGCCGACCGGCTCGCCGACGGCGACCTCGCTCCTCCCCACCCCAACGCGCACTGCGGGGTCTGCCCCTGGCGCGAGACGTGCACCGACCGCTGGCGGGCGGAGGACTCGCTGTCCCTCGTCGCGTCCATGCGACGCGACCACGCGACCGTCCTCACCGAGGCCGGGATCGGCACGGTCACCGAGCTCGCCCTCCGGCTGCCCGACGAGCTGCCCGGCGCGATCGGGCGGACCTCGCGGGAGCGGTTGGCCCAGCAGGCCCGGCTGCAGGTCACCGAGCGCGTGACCGGCCGGCCGGTGTACGAGTTCCTGCCGCGGGAGCGGGGGCGCGGCTTCGAGTTGTTGCCACCACCGAGCGCCGGCGACCTGTTCTTCGACATCGAGGGCGACCCGTTCGCCGGCGACGCCGGCCTGGAGTACCTGTGGGGCGTCCTGGACACCGCCGGGGAGTTCACCGCGTTCTGGGGGTGCGATCCGTCCGCCGCGGACCAGTCCGCGGCCGAGCGGGCGGCCTTCGAGCAGCTGGTCGACCACCTGACCGCGGCCTACGACGCCGACCCGTCGATGCACGTCTTCCACTACGCGCCCTACGAGCCCACCCGGCTGAAGACGCTGTCTGCCCGCCTGCAGACCCGGGTGGCCGCGGTCGACCGGCTGCTGCGCGCCGACGTGCTCGTCGACCTGTACGCGGTGGTCCGGCAGGGGCTGCGGCTCAGCAAGGAGTCCTACTCGATCAAGCAGGTCGAGGACTACTACCGCGGGCACACCCGGGTGCACGGCGAGGCCGTCTCCGACGCCGGGGAGAGCATCGTCGCCTTCGAGACCTGGCTGGCCACCCGCGACCAGGCGCAGCTCGATCAGATCGAGGCCTACAACCGCGACGACTGCGTCTCCACCCGCGAGCTGCGCGACTGGCTGGAGGAACGGCGGGCCGAGCTGCTCCGCAGCGGCGCTGAGCTGGTCCGTCCGGAGGACGGCGATCCGGACGGATCGGCCGAGAACGCCGCGGCCCAGGCCCTGCGCGAGGGACTGGAGGCGGCGCTGACCGCCGGGCTGCCCGACACCGGTCGCACCCCGGAGCAGGAGGCGACCTGGCTGCTGGCCCAGCAGCTGGGCTGGCACGCCCGGGAGGCCCGGTCGGCCTGGTGGGAGTACTTCCGTCTGCGTGACCTGACCGCCGAGGACCTGGAGCGGGAGACCGCCGCGCTGGGCCCGCTGGGGGAGCCGGAGTTCGTCGCGGCCGAGCGGCGCTCCCAGCACTGGCGCTACCGGTTCCCTCCCCAGGAGACGAAGGTGTCCGCCGGGCACCGGTTCGAGCACGTGCTGCCCGCGGCCGACGGCTCCCGGCTCACCAGCTCCGTCCTCGACATCGACCCGACCGCCGGATGGGTGGTGCTGGCCCGCGGTGCGGCCGGGGCCGCCGAGCACCCGACCGGCCTGCTGCCCACGTCGCCGCCCGGCGACAAGCTCTTCCGGGCGGGCCTCACCGCGCTCGGCGAGCAGGTGCTCGGCACCGGCATCGACGCGACCGGGCCGCT
>JAOPWO010000302.1 GCA_025965635.1 Modestobacter sp.
CGCCAGCACGGCCTTGCTGTGCGGCGGCCGGTCGTAGGGCAGGTGCGGCTCCGCGCCGAGCAGCACGAGCTCACCGTCCCAGCCGCGGCGGCGCAGCTGCGCGATGGTCCGCACCGCGCCCACGCCGGCGCCGGCGACGACGATCCGCCGGGGACCTCCGGCGACGGTCACCGGTCGGACCCCGTCGCCTCCGCCATGGCCGCCACCTCTCGATCGGGAGCGCCCCGTCCTCCGGGTGGCGCGGGCCTCCAGGCCCGATCGAGACTTTACATCACTCGGTCATGAGTCTCCTAGCGTGTAGAGCGTTGCGACGACGAGCGGAGGACGACCCGCACCGGCGGCGGGTCGGCCGTCAGCAGCGCGGCCAGGCCGGCACGGCGGTCGCGGACGGCGGCCTGGTTGACGTAACCCTTGTCGGTGATCTCCCCGGCGTCCAGCTGGGCCGGCTCGGTGAGGACGAGGAGCCGCTCCACGCACTGCGACGAGCCGCCCCCCTCGGCGGCGAGGCGCTGCATCGTGGCGGCCAGGTCGGCCCGCAGCGACTCCTCGGGCACGCCGTCGGCGTCGACCCGGCCGGCGGCGTCGGGGTGCAGCCACACCATCGCGGTCACGCAGTCGCCGTCCTGCCCGCAGATCACCGCGTCGATGAGCAGCCCCTGCGACGCCGACAGCAGTGCCGGCCGCAGCGTGCCGACGCTGACGAAGGTGCCGGTGGCGAGCTTGAAGTCCTCGGCGATCCGGCCCCGGAACAGCAGCCCGGCGGCCACGTCGTCCGGGTCGGCCAGGACCACCGCGTCGCCGGTGCGGAAGAAGCCGTGCTCGTCGAACGCGGCCTCGGTGAGCTCCGGCCTCCGGTGGTAGCCCGGGGTCACGTTGACCCCGCGCACCCGCACCTCGGTCTTCTCCCCGACCGGGACCAGCGCCAGCTCGAGGCCGCACAGCGGCACGCCGAGCACGTCGCTGCGGGTGATCGCGAAGTGCGCCGCCGTCGCCGCGGGGGAGGTCTCGGTCAGGCCCCAGGCGGTGGTCATCTGCATCTGCGCACCGTGCGCGGCGGCCAGCTGCTCGATCCGGTCCCACAGCTGCTGCGGCAGCGCCGCGGCGGCGAAGAACCCGATCCGCAGCCGGTCGAAGAAGCCCCGGGCGGCGGCCTCGTCGCGCGCCAGGTGCGGCAGCAGCGCCGCGAAGCCGGCGGGCACGTTGAGGTAGACCGTCGGGTGCACGTCGGCGAGGTTGCGCACCGTGCGGCCGATCAGCGCCGGTACCGGACGGCCGTCGTCGATCCAGAGCTCACCGCCGTGGGCGAGCACCAGGCCCAGGCAGAAGTTGCCGCCGAAGGTGTGGCTCCACGGCAGCCAGTCCAGCAGCACCGGCGGCTCGGCGGCGAGGAACGGCCAGGCCTGCAGCATCTGCTGCTGGTTGGCCGCCAGCATCCCGTGGGTGGTCAGCACGCCCTTCGGCGCGCCGGTCGAACCCGAGGTGAAAAGGATCTTGGCGACGTCCTCCCGGTGCAGCGCCGCGCACCGGCGGTCGACCTCGTCGGTGGGCTCGACCCCGAACTCCTCCGGCGTCACCGAGCCGGGGACGCCGTCGTCCCGGCTGAGCACGAGCCGGTCGCCGGCCACCGCGGCCACCGCCCGGGCGAACGAGGCGTCCTCCGCCACGACCAGGCCCGGCTCGACCAGCTCGGCCATCGCGGTCAGCTCGGCGTGGTCGGCGCTCTGCAGGGAGTAGGCGACGCTGGTCGGCACCACCGGCGTGCCGACCGTCATCGCGGCCAGGGTGACCGCCAGGTGCAGCCGGCTGTTCCCCGACAGCACCAGCACCGGCCGGTCGGCCAGCCCCCGGTCCAGCAGCCCCTGCGCCAGCCGGTCGACCAGCCGGCGCATCTCACCCCAGCTGAGCCGCTCCCACGACTCCCCGGCGCGCTCGGCGACCAGCAACCGGTCCGGGTGCGCCGCACTGTGCGCCCGGAAGGAGTGCACCACGCTCACCGGGTGCTCGGCCAGCACCTCGGACGAGCGGAGCAGCAGCCGGCCGTCGGCCAGCGCCTCGGCCTCGATCCGCGGGCGCGAGAAGGTGGCGACCCCTCCGGGAGCGGGCGAGGGAGCAGCGTCGGCGGGCATGTGGGTCCTCCGAGGCGGACGGGAGGTGACCTGCTCATCCAGCCAGGCGACCGCCTCCCGGTCAAGATGGACGGCTGTCCATCACGATGGACGGATGAGCGACGTGGGCGTGGTCGGCCGGAACGTGCGGAGGTTGCGCACCGAACGCCAGCTGAGCATCGGCGCGCTGGCCACCCGCGCGGGGCTGGCCAAGCAGACGCTGGCCAACCTGGAGAGCGGCCGGGGCAACCCCACTGTCGAGACCCTGCTGGCCGTCTCCCGCGCCCTCGGGGTGGGCGCCACCTGGTTGCTCACCGAGTGGGGCAGCCCGGTCGTCGTCCACCGGGCCGACGGCGCCGGCTGGACCGAGGGGACCGGCGGGCGGCGGCGGGACCTGGACCAGATCTTCGGCACCGGGCAGGTGCTCAGCTCCCTGCTGCAGCTGACCCGGCCCGGCACGCCGTCGCCCGCGCTGGCGCCGGGCACGCTGCTGCACGCCTACGTGGTCGCCGGCGTCGTGCTGGCCGGCCCGGTCGAGGACCAGCACCGGCTGTCCGCCGGGGACTTCATCCGCTTCCCCGGCGACGTCCCGCACGTGCTCGGGGCGGCGTCCCCGCCGGCCACCGTGCACCTGGTGACCACCGAGCCGCGGGTGCAGCAGTTCTCGGAGCAGGCGCCCCCACCCGGCCCGGGGCAGGCCCGCTCGTAGGCCTGCCGCACCGGTCTGGTCTGGGTGCTGCCGATCGGCGCCGGGCTCAGTCCTGCGTGCGGACCGACTCGCGCGCAGGACCCCTGGAGCACCCCGCCGGCGGCGTTGCGGGGCAGCTCGTCCGACCCGGTCCCGGCGCCCGGCCGGCACGGCGAACGCGACCCCGACCTCGCCCACCGGGGGTGCGGAGCGCCGACGACAGCGGCCTGACCGCCCCCCGGGGCGGGCGTGCAGGACGTTCTCCGCCTCGGCGGGATGCACGTCTCCCCGCCGGCGCTGTGCATGTCCCCGCTCCTCATGGCCGTCGTCGTCGCCCGGTTCGCTGGCCGGTCGAGCGGGACGACGATCGCGCCGAGCAGCACGCAGGCGTGCACGACCTCGAAGACCCGTGTGTCGTTGCGGGACAGCACCGTGACCCGGTCCCCCGGGCCGATCCCGTGCCGCTCGGCGAGCGGTGCGCCGGGCCTGGTGCTCGATCCAGGAGAGGACCTGCTGCCCCACGCCAGCCGCCTCTCCGCCGTCGCCGCTGGTGCCCCCGACGCCTGGGCTGGACAGCCGGGCCGGGTGGACGGTGTCGCGGAACCGTCCGGGTGGTGCGGTCGCCGTGCGCACCGGACCGCTGCCAGGCTCCGGGCATGACCTTCGACCTGCACTCCGCCGACGGGGACGTGCACCACCACGGCGACGGTGCCCGCTACAGCTTCACGAGCACCGGCCACCTGGTCGTGTACGACGCCGAGGGCAACAAGACCCTGTTCAGCGACCACAGCTGGGACCGGATCGAGGAGCCGGTGGCCCGTCCAGGCACGTGACCCGCGCCGTCGGCCCCGCGGCTGAGCCGGTGGCCACCGGCGTGCCCGCGGTGTTGACGGCGACGGCGTCCCAGCGCACCTCACCGTGCTGACCGGCCCGAACGCCTCGACGTCATGCGGCTCGGCCGCCAGCGGGTCGTCGCTGCGCAGCAGCATCGGCGGCAGGAACGCGCCGCGGTCCCGGTCGGCACCGACGACGTCGAAGGAGTCGGGATCGCCCACCACGAGCTCGGCGACGCCGCGCAGCGCCGTGACCGAGCGGAGCACCTCCTCCCGCTGGTCCAGGCCGGCCAGCGCGCCCATGGTCACGCCGTCGGCACCGGGCGCCCCGACCACCACGCGCGCGCGCCGCTCGCGGGTGGCTTCGACGACGTCGTCCACCAGCCCCCGCGGCACCAGCCCACGGCGGATGGCGGTGCACCTCTGCCCGGCCTTGGAGGGGGTCAGGTCCGGGCGCGCAGGCCCTGGAAGGTGGTGGCGACCAGGGCGTCGGCGAGGTCGTCGGCGGAGAGCCCGCCGTCGGGGCGGTACCACTCGGTGAGGGAGTTGACGGTGCCGAACAGCAGCCGGCTGATGACGCCGGGATCGACGTCGGGTCGCACGTCGCCCTCGTCCTCGGCGGCGCGGACCAGGTCGGTGACCATCCGGTCGAACTCCCGCCGCCGGCGCAGGGCGTCCTGCTCGACCGGGGAGTTGCCGCGGACCCGCAGCAGCAGGGTGACGAAGGGCAGCTCGGCGGTGAGCACCCGGACCGACCCCCGGACGACGTGCTCCAGCCGGTCGATCGCCCGGCCGGTGGCCGCGCCGGGCTCGGCCGTGACGGCGAACAGCCCGTCCAGCGCCCGGTCGAGCGCCAGCCGCAGCAGCTCCACCTTGCTGGGCACGTGGTGGTAGATGGCCGACTTGGTGATGCCCAGCCGGGCGGCCAGCTCGTCCATGCTGGTCGCCTCGTAGCCACGCTCGTTGAAGGCGGCGACGGCGACGTCCAGCAAGGAGTCGAGGGAGTGGCCGGGTCTGCCCCGCCGCGCCGGGACGACGGTCACCGGCGGTTCCCCCGTCGATCGGTTCGGTCCCGCGGGGCGCTCCGCTCCTCCCTCCGGAGCCGAGGCCGCCTCCGCGGTCTCTCCGCTCCTCACCGGCTGGCGCTCGCTGCGATGCCCGCCCGCTGCCGGCCGCCGCCCCGCTGGGTGCTCACGACCCTGTCCGCTGGCGTCGGTCGGTGATCCGCTGCAGCTTGCCCATCGACCGGGCCAGCGTCCCGGGGTCGACGACGGCGACCTCCACGCGCACCCCGACGGTGTCCTTCACCGCCATCTCCACCTCGCGCGCGGCCGGGTCCCGGCGCTCGGGCGGGCAGTCGGGGCGGGCCTCGACCCGCACCGCCAGGTGGTCCAGCCGCCCGCTGGTGGTCAGCTCCAGCCCGAAGTGCGGGGACAGGCCCGCCGTACGGAGCACGATCTCCTCGATCTGGGTCGGGAAGAGGTTCACGCCGCGCAGGATGATCATGTCGTCGGTGCGGCCGGTGATCTTCTCCATCCGTCGCATGCCTGGCCGGGCGGTGCCGGGCAGCAGGCGGGTGAGGTCGCGGGTGCGGTAGCGGATGACCGGCATGGCCTCCCTGCTCAGCGAGGTGAGGACCAGTTCACCCCGCTCGCCCTCCGGCAGCACCTCGCCGGTGTCGGGGTCGATGACCTCCGGGTAGAAGTGGTCCTCCCAGACGTGCAGCCCATCCTTGGTCTCCACGCACTCCTGGGCGACACCGGGCCCCATGACCTCCGACAACCCGTAGATGTCGACGGCCTGGATGTCGAGGCGCTCCTCCATCTCCCGGCGCATCTGCTCGGACCACGGCTCGGCGCCGAAGATGCCGATCTCCAGCGAGCTGGACCGCGGGTCGAGCCCCTGCTTCTCGAACTCGTCGATGACGGTGAGCATGTAGGAGGGCGTCACCATGATCACCCGGGGCCGGAAGTCGGTGATCAGCTGCACCTGGCGCGGCGTCATGCCACCGGACACGGGGATGACGGTGCAGCCGAGCTTCTCCGCGCCGTAGTGCGCGCCCAGCCCGCCGGTGAACAGGCCGTAGCCGTAGGCGTTGTGCAGCTTGTCGCCGGAGCGGCCGCCGGCCGACCGGATCGACCGGGCCATGACCGTGGCCCAGGTGTCGATGTCCCGCTCGGTGTATCCGACGACGGTGGGCCGGCCGGTGGTGCCCGAGGATGCGTGCACCCGGCGCACCTGGTCCTGCGGGACGGCGAACATCCCGAAGGGGTAGTTCTCCCGCAGGTCGGCCTTGCCGGTCATGGGGAACCGCGCCAGGTCGGCCAGCTCGCGGCAGTCCTCGGGCCGCACGCCGGCCGCGTCGAAAGCCGCCCGGTAGTGCGGCACGTTCGCGTAGGCGTGCCGCAGGGTCCACTGCAGCCGCTCGAGCTGCAGCACCCGCAGCTCGTCGACCGACAGGCGCTCCGCCGGGTCGAGGAGCGCCGGGTCGGGGGCCTGTCCCAGGCGCCGGGTGGTGTCGCTGCTCGCAGCCGTCATGGCCGGTGCCTCCGTGGTCGCAACGTCGTCGCCGGGAGGGGCGGCGGGCCCGGCCCACCAATACCGACCAGACGGTCAGGTAATCAACTCCCCGGCGCCGGTCGCTGTCAAGACCCCGGAACCGCTCGCCGGATCCGTCTTGTGCGGCCCCTCCCGATGATGCACACTCAATACCGACCAAGTGGTCAGTAAATGACTTCCCCGTCCGGTCCGAGCGAGGGAACGAGATGTCAGCGCCCGCCCTGGAACGCCCCGCCGACGGCCCCGTCGACACTGCCGCGCTGCAGCAGCAGTTCGACGCCGTGATCGCCGCCGGCCACCGGATCGAGCCGCGGGACTGGATGCCCGAGGGCTACCGGAAGACGCTGATCCGGCAGATCGCCCAGCACGCCCACTCGGAGATCATCGGCATGCAGCCCGAGGGCGACTGGCTGCTGTCCGCGCCCAGCCTGCGGCGCAAGGCGATCCTGCTGGCCAAGGTCCAGGACGAGGCCGGGCACGGCATGTACCTCTACTCCGCCGCCGAGACCCTCGGCGCCGACCGGGCCGACCTCACCGACAAGCTCATCACCCGCAAGCAGAAGTACAGCTCGATCTTCAACTACCCGACGCCGACCTACGCCGACGTCGGCGTCATCGGCTGGCTGGTCGACGGCGCGGCGATCTGCAACCAGGTACCGCTGTGCCGAAGCTCCTACGGCCCCTACGCGCGGGCGATGATCCGGGTCTGCAAGGAGGAGTCCTTCCACCAGCGGCAGGGCTACGAGTTGCTGATGACGATGATGCGCGGCACCCCGGAGCAGCGGGCCATGGTGCAGGACGCCGTCGACCGGTGGTGGTGGCCCTCGCTGATGATGTTCGGCCCGCCGGACGACGACAGCCCCAACTCGGCGCAGTCGATGGCCTGGGGCATCAAGCGGCACAGCAACGACGAGCTGCGGCAGCGCTACGTCGACATGTCCGTGCCGCAGGCCGAGGTGCTGGGCGTGACCCTGCCCGACCCCGAGCTGGCGCTGGACCCCGCGACCGGCCGCCACCGCTTCGGCGCGATCGACTGGGACGAGTTCAAGCAGGTGATCAGCGGCTCCGGACCGGCCAACGCCGAGCGGATCGCCCGCCGCCGGGCGGCCCGCGACGACAACGCCTGGGTGACCGAGGCGGCCACTGCGTACGCCGCGAAGCACGCCGCGGACGCAGCATGAGCGGGCCCCTGGCCGAGGTGACCGCCGAGGGCGGGCACGGCGCCGTCCCCACCGGGCCGCAGGTGCCGGTCGCCGACCAGCCGCGGGTCAGCCGCCGCGACTGGCCCCTGTACGAGGTGTTCGTCCGCGGCAAGCGGGGGCTCAACCACGTGCACGTCGGCTCGCTGCACGCCCCCGACGACGAGATGGCCGTGCACGCCGCCCGCGACGTCTACACCCGGCGCAACGAGGGCGTGAGCATCTGGGTGGTCGAGGCAGCCGCCATCACCGCCTCCAGCCCGGACGAGAAGGACCCGATGTTCGCCCCCAGCGGCGACAAGGTCTACCGGCACCCGACGTTCTACGAGATCCCCGAGGACGTCCCCCACATGTGAGGAAGGACCCCCACGCCCCACCCTTCGCACACTCAGGGCGGGGCCCTGCGCGGGGGCCGACCGCTGGGCACACGTGGCCATGGAGAGGAACCTGCGTTGGCGCACGAGGAGACGGTCTACGACGCGCTCGACCACGCCCACGGGGGCGAGGGGCAGTGGGCCTTCGGCACCGGCTTCGACGAGCCGCTCGCCGGCGTGGACACGACGGTGCCCGAGGGCATCGACCCGGCCGACCTCGGCGCGTACTGCCTCATGCTCGGCGACGACGCCCTGGTGCTCGCGCAGCGGCTGACCCAGTGGGTCACCGCCTCCCCCGAGCTGGAGGAGGAGGTGGCGGTCGCCAACGTCGCCCTCGACCTGCTCGGCCAGGCCCGGCTGCTGCTGGCCCGGGCCGGGTCGGTCGGGGTGCTCGGCCGGTCGCGCACGCGGGCCACCGGCTCCATCCCGGACGAGGACGCGCTGGCCTTCTTCCGCGACCCCGACGAGTTCCGCAGCACCGGCCTGGTCGAGGCGCCGAACGGCGACTTCGGGCAGACCATGGTCCGGCTGCTCGTCGCCGCCACCACCCGGCTGGCGGTGTTCGCGCAGCTGCGCACCTCCCGCGACCCGGTGCTGGCCGCGATCGCCGCCAAGGGCGTGAACGAGCTGACCTACCACCGCGATCACGCCGCCCGCTGGGTGCTGCGGCTCGGCGACGGCACCGAGGAGTCCCACCGCCGCGGGCAGGCCGGGGCGGACGCCGTCTGGCCGCTGCTGGCCGAGGTGTTCAGCCCGACCGACGTCGAGCAGCGGCTCACCGCGGCCGGGATCGCCGTCGACCCGGCGGGCACCCGCGACGAGGTGACCGGCGTCCTGACCCAGGTGCTCGGCCAGGCCACGCTCGGCGTCCCGGCCTGGCCGGCCGACGCCCCGCCGCGTGGCCGGCTCGGGGAGCACGGCCCTGAGCTCACCGAGCTCCTGGCCGACCTGCAGGGCCTGGCCCGGCAGCACCCGGCGGCGACGTGGTGAGGGCTGCCCCGGACGCCCGGGCGGTCGCCGAGACGGTCACCGACCCGGAGTTGCCGATGCTGACCCTGGCCGACCTCGGGGTGCTCCGCGACGTCCGGGACGAGGACGGCACGGTCGTCGTCGAGATCACCCCCACCTACACCGGCTGCCCGGCGATGGGCGTCATGCGCGCCGACCTGGTGCACGTCCTGCACTCCGCCGGGTTCGCCCGGGTCGACGTGCGCACCGTCCTGTCCCCGGCCTGGACCACCGACTGGATCAGCGCCGAGGGACGGCAGAAGCTCGCCGCCGGCGGGATCGCCCCGCCCGGGCCCGCGCCGGTCCGCTCCCCCGGGCCGGTGCCGCTGTCGCTCGGGCCCACCCGGCGGACCGCCGCGTGCCCGCTGTGCGGCGCAGCCGACACGGTGGAGCAGAGCGAGTTCAGCGCGACCGCCTGCAAGGCGCTGCGCCGCTGCCGCTCCTGTGGTGAGCCCTTCGAGCACGTCAAGGAGATCTAGTGACCGCCGTCGAGGCACCGACAGCCGCCCCGCGGCGCAGGCCGCAGTTCCACGCGCTGACGGTCGCCGCGGTCGAGCGGCTCACCGACGACGCCGTCGCGGTGACCTTCGACGTGCCGGCCGAGCTCGCCGAGGACTACCGGTTCGAGCCCGGCCAGGCGCTCACCCTGCGCCGGGTCGACGGTGACCGGGACGAGCGCCGGTCGTACTCGATCTGCGCGCCGGTCGGTGCCGCGCCCCGCGTCGGCGTCCGGGAGGTGCCCGGCGGCTTCTTCTCCTCCTACCTGGTGCACGACGTGCGGCCGGGCGACACGATCGAGGTGCTGCCCCCGGCCGGCACCTTCACCGCGGACCTGAGCACCGCCGCCGACCACGTCTTCGTCGTCGCGGGCTCCGGCATCACCCCGGCCCTGTCGCTGGCCGCCTCGGTGCTGCGCGACGGCAAGTCGACGGTCACCGTCCTCTACGGCAACCGGCGCACCAGCACGGTCATGTTCGCCGACGAGCTCGCCGATCTGAAGGACCGCTACGGCACCCGCCTGCAGCTGGTGCACGTCCTCTCCCGCGAGCCCCGCGACACCGGGCTGACCAGCGGCCGGCTCGACGCCGACCGGCTGCGCACCCTCGTCGACGCCTTCACCGACCCGGGCGGGGTCGACCACTGGTGGCTGTGCGGCCCGCACGGCATGGTCGACGGCGCCCGCGCGCTGCTGGCCGGGCTCGGGGTCCCGGCCGAGCGGGTGCACCAGGAGCTGTTCTACGTCGACGACGTCCCCCCGGAGCCGGTCCGCGGCGACGAGGAGACCGTCACCGGCCCCAGCAGCCAGGTGACCATCGTCCTGGACGGGCGCAGCACCACCCTCGCGCTGCCCCGCGACGTGCCGGTCCTGGACTCCGGCCAGAAGGTCCGCGGTGACCTGCCGTTCGCCTGCAAGGGCGGGGTCTGCGGGACCTGCCGCGCGCGGGTGACCGACGGCGAGGTGGAGATGCGCCGCAACTTCGCCCTGGAGGCCGAGGAGGTCGAGGCGGGGTACGTGCTGACCTGCCAGACGCTGCCGCTGTCCGACGCCGTCACCGTCGACTTCGACGCCTGACGGCGGCGCGGAGCCCGCGCGGTGACCGTCCCGGTCGGCGCGACGGCCGAGCTGCACGTCGAGGTGACGGCGGAGACGACGGTCCGGTTCGACGAGCTCGGCCCGGTCCTGGACCGGGGCACGACCGTCCCGGTCGTCCTGCCCGAGAAGGTGCTCGATCGGCGCATCGGCGCGGCGGCGCGCGGTCGTCAGGCCGACGAACGCCCGGAGCGGCCGGCCGCCCGGGGGTCCTGCGTCAGAAGGTGCCGCGCTCGTCCTGCTCCCGCTCGATCGCCTCGAACAGCGCCTGGAAGTTGCCGATCCCGAAACCCAGCGACCCGTGCCGCTCGATCAGCTCGAAGAAGACCGTCGGGCGGTCACCGATCGGCTTGGTGAAGATCTGCAGCAGGTAGCCGTCCTCGTCCCGGTCGACCAGGATCCCGCGCGTCCGCAGCTCCTCGATGGGCACCCGCACGTCGCCGATCCGGGCCCGCAGCGCCGGGTCCTCGTAGTAGGAGTCCGGGGTGCCGAGGAACTCGATCCCCTCGGCCCGCAGCGCGTCGACCGTGGTGAGGATGTCGTCGGTGGCCAGCGCGACGTGCTGGGCGCCGGGGCCACGGTAGAACTCGAGGTACTCGTCGATCTGGGACTTCTTCTTCCCCAGCGCCGGCTCGTTGAGCGGGAACGTGACCCGGTGGTTGCCGTTGGCGACCACCGTGCTCATCAGCGCCGAGTAGTCGGTGGCGATGTCCGCGCCGACGAACTCCGCCATGTTGGTGAAGCCCATGACCCGGTTGTAGAACTCCACCCACCGGTCCATGGCGCCCAGCTCGACGTTGCCGACGACGTGGTCGACCGCGTGGAACAGCCGTTCGGGAGCACCGGCCCGCTTGACGTGGGACGACGTCCGGGCGACGTAGCCGGGCAGGTACGGGCCGGTGTACCGGGACCGGTCCACCAGGGTGTGCCGGGTGTCGCCGTGGACGGCCAGAGCCGCGACCCGGACCGTGCCGTGCTGGTCGGTGAGGTCGTGCGGCGGCTCGAGGACGGTGGCGCCCGAGGCGGCGGCGTGCGCGATGCACCGGTCGACGTCGGGCACGGACAGCGCGATGTCGACGATGCCGTCGCCGTGCGCGCGGTGGTGGTCGGCGAGCGGGCTCCCCGGGTCGTGGGCGCCGGTGATCACGAAGCGCGCGGCGCCGGACCTCAGGACGAAGCCGTGGTGGTCGCGGTTGCCCGTCTCCGGACCGGAGTAGACGACCAGCTCCATGCCGAACGCCGACTGGAAGAAGTGCGCGGTCTGCACCGCGTTGCCCACCACCCAGACCAGGGAGTCCCAGCCGGACACGGGGAACGGGTCGCCGGAGGCGCCGTACTCGACCAGGCCGACGAGCTGCCGGAGCTGTTCGCCGTCCAGCTGGGCGAGACGCTCCCCGTCGTCCAGGGTCTGCTCGAGGGTCATGCCGGCCTCCTCTGCTCCGCCGGCCGGGTCGGGTCCACTGCACACCCCAGGCAGCGGCTGGACCACCGGTGCGGGGGATCCTGCGCCGACCGCCTGGTCTGTCCAGCGATCTGGCGTTCCAGCGGGGCAGCCTGCACCGTTGCGCCATGACCGGCAGACCGGCACTCGACGCGCTGGACGTGGCCCTGCTGACGGCGCTGCGCGAGCACCCGCGGGCCGGGGACCTGGAGCTGTCCCGGCTGACCGGCGTGGCCCGGGCGACGGTGACCGCACGGCTGGAGCGGCTGACCGCGACCGGGGTGCTGACCGGCCACGGCCCGGACGTCGACGTGTCGGCGGCGGGGTTCGGCGTCCAGGCGTTCGTGACCCTGGAGATCGCGCAGGGCGCGATCGAGGCCGTGACCCGCGACCTCGAGGCGATCCCCGGCCTCCTGGAGGCGCACGCCACCACCGGCGTCGGTGACGTGTTGTGCCGGGTGGCCGCCGGCTCGCACGAGGCGCTGCAGCAGACGCTGGTCGACCTGAACCGCTCGGCCGCCGTCGTCCGCTCCACGAGCGTGGTCGTGCTGTCGGAGATCGTGCCGTGGCGGACCCTGCCGCTCCTGCAGGCCGCGGCCGCGCCCACTGCGGGGCGCTCGGCTCTGGGCTCCACGCGTCGGAGCCCTCCGGCCGGGCCGGCGGGCCGAGCCTGACCAGGCCTCAGCCGGCCGGCGCGTGCCGCTCCAGGAAGCGGTAGGCCTCGGTCGTGTCCACCCCGGGCGGGGACGCCGATGTCATGCTCGGCGCGGTGGGCAGAGTCGCGAAGAGCGTGGCGTTGAGCCGCGGGGTGGGCAGCGCCCGGCCGGCCCAGCGCCGGGCCAGGGCCGGCGGCGGCGTGCGGCAGCAGGCCTGGTCGGGGCAGGTCGAGCTGAACCGCTGGTCGGCGTCCATCCCCCGGAACCACTTGGCGGAGGCGAACGAGGTGCCCACCGACAGGGAGAAGGCGCCACGGCCGGTCGTCTGGATGCTCGACGTGCACCAGTACGTGCCGCCGGGCTTGTCGGTCAGCTGGTGGTAGGGGGTGAAGCGGTCCTCGACGGCGAACACCCGCCGGGCGGCCCAGTAGCGGCAGACCAGCTGGCCCTCCACGGTGCCCAGCGGGTCACTGGGGAACTGGACGTCGTCGTTCTCGTAGGCCTTGGCGATCGTCCCGGACTCGTGCACCTTGAGGAAGTGGACCGGGATGGCCAGGTGCTCGGTGGCCAGGTTGGTGAAGCGGTGCGCCGCGGTCTCATAGGTGACGGCGTAGGCGTCGCGCAGGTCTTCCACCGACAGCTCGCGCCGCCCCTTGGCCGACGCCAGCAGCGGCACCGCGGTCGACTGCGGGACCAGCAGCGCGCCGGCCAGGTAGTTGCTCTCCACCCGCTGCAGCAGGAAGGACTCGTAGTCTTCCGGGGGCCCGTGCCCGAGGACGGCGCCGGCGAGAGCCTGCAACAGGGTGGACCGGGGGTCCCGGCCGGCCTCTGACTGGCGCGGCAGGTAGATCCGTCGGCCTTCCAGGTCGGTGAGACTGCGGGTCGAGGCGGGCAGGTCACCGACGTGGTGGATGGTGAACCCGAGGTGGCCGGCCAGGTCGGCCACCACCCGCTGGGACAGCGGCCCGCCGGTGTGCTGCACCGCGGCGAGCAGCTCGGCGGCGGTCGCCTCGAGGTCGGCCCGGTGGTTACCCCGCCGGCGCATCGACGCACGCAGCGCGGTGTTGGCCCGGCGTGCCTCCTCCGGGGTCGCCGCCCGCTGCTCGTGCACCTTCTCCAGCTCGCTGAGCAGCGCGAGGACGGTTTCGATGGCCTGGTCCGGCACGGTCTTGCGGACCGACAGCGGAGCCAGCCCGAGGGAGCCGAACAGCGGGCTGCGCTGGGCGCGCTCCAGGGCGATCTCCAGCTGCGCGCGCCGGGACCGCGGCGCCTGCGACAGCAGGTCGGCGGCCTCCACCCCGAGCACGCCGGCGACGGCGTGCAGCTCGCCCAGCCGGAGTTCCCGCTTCCCGTTCTCGACCATCGACAGGTGCGAGGGCGCGCGGCCCACCCGGCCGGCGAACTCCCCCAGCGTCAGGCCGGCCGCGGAGCGCAGCTCCCGGATCCGGCGTCCGACGACCAGCGGGTCGTAGTCCTCGATCATCCGAGGATCTTCCGCGAGCGGGAAGAAACGGTCAAGTTCTCGAGGCGGGCACCCCTCTGGCCGGTCGACGACCCCGCAGGCTCGTCCCCGTACCGCCGATCGCCCAGCCACACCGAGGAGCCCCTGATGAGCCCGCACACCTCCCGCCCCGGCGACGCCGTCGAGTCCGCCACCGACCTCGCGTTCGCCTGGCAGACCGACCCGCGCTGGGCCAGCACCCGTCGCGACCACACAGCGGAGGACGTCGTGGCGCTGCGCGGCCCGGTGCTGGAGGACCACACCCTGGCCCGTCGGGGCGCGCAGCGGCTGTTCGAGCTGGTGCAGGGCAGCGACGGGCAGGACTGGGTGTCCGCGCTCGGCGCACTGACCGGGAACCAGGCCGTGCAGCAGGTCCGGGCGGGGCTGAAGGCCGTCTACCTGTCCGGCTGGCAGGTCGCCGCGGACGCCAACTCGGCCGGGCAGACCTATCCCGACCAGAGCCTGTACCCGGTCGACTCGGTGCCCGCCGTCGTCCGCCGGATCAACAACGCCCTGCTGCGCGCCGGTCAGGTCGAGGCCGCCGAGCAGGGCGCGGGCTCCGGCCGGGACTGGATGGTGCCGATCGTCGCCGACGCCGAGGCCGGGTTCGGCGGACCGCTCAACGCCTACGAGCTGATGCGCTCGATGATCGTGGCCGGCGCGGCCGGGGTGCACTGGGAGGACCAGCTGGCCTCGGAGAAGAAGTGCGGCCACCTGGGCGGCAAGGTCCTGGTGCCCACCGGCCAGCACATCCGGACGCTGAACGCCGCCCGGCTGGCCGCCGATGTCGCCGGCGTCCCCTCCCTGGTCATCGCCCGCACCGACGCCCTGGCCGCGACCTTGCTGACCAGCGACCACGACGAGCGGGACCGGCCCTTCCTGACCGGCGAACGGACGGCGGAGGGCTTCCACACCGTGCGCAACGGCCTCGGGCCGGTCATCGCCCGGGGCCTGGCGTACGCGCCCTACGCCGACCTCATCTGGGTCGAGTCGGCGACGCCGGACCTGGAGCTGGCCCGCCGCTTCGCCGAGGCGGTGCACGCCGAGCACCCGGACCAGAAGCTGGCCTACAACTGCTCGCCGTCGTTCAACTGGAAGAGCCACCTCGACGACGACCAGATCGCCCGCTTCCAGCGCGAGCTCGCCGCGATGGGCTACGCCTTCCAGTTCATCACCCTGGCCGGCTTCCACTCCCTCAACCACTCGATGTTCACCCTGGCCCGCGGCTACGCCGAGCGGCAGATGAGCGCCTACGTGGAGCTGCAGGAGGCCGAGTTCGCCTCCGAGCCGGACGGCTACACCGCCACCCGCCACCAGCGGGAGGTCGGCACCGGCTACTTCGACCGGATCGCCACCGCGCTCAACCCCACCAGCTCGACCCTGGCCCTGGCCGGGTCCACCGAGGCCGAGCAGTTCCACTGACCCGCTCGCCTGCCCCCTCCACCTCCGGGAGATCCGTCGTGACCCTGCTCGACACCCCGCCCGCCACCGCCCTCGCCCCCGCCGCCCTGCCGGACAGACCCGGGCCCACCGCCGGACGGGTCACCGTCACCGGCCCACCCGTCGCCCGCAGCGAGGAGGTCCTCACCCCGGAGGCGCTGGCCTTCCTCGGGCGCCTGCACACCCGCTTCGCCCCCCGGCGGGCCGAGCTGCTCGCCGAGCGGTCCCGCCGGCGCACCCAGATCTCCACCGGCCGGGACCTCGGGTTCCGGCCGGAGACGGCCGCCGTGCGGAACGACCCCGGCTGGCGCGTCGCCGGCGCCGGACCCGGCCTGGCCGACCGGCGGGTGGAGATCGCCGGCCCGGTCGACCCCGCCTCGGCGGTCTCCGCGCTCACCTCCGGCGCGCAGACCTGGCTGGCCGACCTCGAGGACGCCACCAGCCCCACCTGGGGCAACGTCATCGGCGGCCAGGTCGTGCTCACCGACGTCGTCGGCCGCCGGCTGGCCGGGGCCGGGAGCCACACCGGGCCGATCGACTGGCCGGCGGCGCCGACCGTCCAGGTCCGGCCGCGCGGCTGGCACCTGGTCGAGAAGCACCTGTGCGTCACCGACGCGTCCGGCCGGCGGACCCCCACGTCGGCCTCCCTGGTCGACTTCGGGTTGTACGCCTTCCTCAACGCCGCCGAGCTGGTCGCCCGCGGCTCGGGGCCGTACTTCTACCTGCCGAAGCTGGAGAGCGCCGCCGAGGCCCGCCTCTGGGAGGACGTCTTCACCGAGACCGAGCACCACCTCGGGCTCCGCCGCGGGACCATCCGCGCGACGGTCCTCATCGAGACCATCCCGGCCGCGTTCGAGATGGAGGAGATCCTGTACGAGCTGCGCGACCACTGCGCGGGACTCAACGCCGGCCGGTGGGACTACCTGTTCAGCATCATCAAGACGTTCCGCGGCCGGGGACCGTCCTGGGTGCTGCCGGACCGGTCGGCGCTGACCATGACGACGCCGTTCCTGCAGGCCTGCACCGACCTGCTGGTGGCCACCTGCCACCGCCGCGGCGCGCACGCCATCGGCGGCATGAGCGCGGCCATCCCCGACGACGCCGACCCGCAGGGCACCGGGCGCGCCCTCGCCGACGTCGCCACGGACAAGCGACGCGAGGCCGGCCAGGGCTTCGACGGGACCTGGGTGGCCTCTCCGGGTCTGGTCGCCACGGCGCGGACCGCGTTCGACGACGTCCTCTCCGGAGCCACCGACCAGCTCGGCCGGCTGCGCGAGGACGTCACGGTCACCGACGCCGACCTGCTCGATCCCCGCGGGCTGACCGGCGGCGTCACCGACGCCGGCGTCCGCACCAACGTCTCGGTCGCCGTCCGCTACCTGGAGGGCTGGCTGCGCGGGATCGGGGCCGTCCCGATCGACGGGCAGCTGGAGGACGCCGCCACCGCCGAGATCAGCCGTGCCCAGCTGTGGCAGTGGATCGCGCACGGGACGGTGACCGCCGAGGGCACCCGGGTCACCCGCCGCACCGTCGAGGTCCTGCTCGACGAGGTCCTCGCCGGCCAGCCGCGCACGGCCGACGACCGGTTCGACGCGGCGGCGCGGATGTTCCGGTCGGTCACGCTGGGCGAGGACTTCCCGACGTTCTTCACCGTCCCCGGCTACGTCGAGCACCTGGTGGAGGCCGCCCGGCACTGAATGCCCGGCACCGGACGCCCGGCGCCGTGCCCGTACCCCTTCCGGGGCCCGGGCACGGCAGCCCCGGGGGTCCGCGGGCCCGGATGCGGCATCGTGTCGGGGATGTCGCTGCCCTCCGCCGAGCTGCCGGGCCTCCCGCCGGAGCTGGCGGGTCCGGTCGGGGTGGCGCTGACCAAGCCGTCGGCCGCTGTTCCCCGGCCCGGCGCGCTGCCCGGCGGCTGCCGTTACGAACCGAAGTGGGACGGTTTCCGGCTCGTCGTCGTCCGCGACGGGCGGGCGACCCGGCTGTGGTCCCGCCAGGGGCGGGACCTCACCGCCGCCTTCCCCGACGTCGCCGGGGCCGCCGCGGCGCAGCTGCCGCCCGGGACCGTCGTCGACGGCGAGGTGGTCGTGTGGCACGGCGACCGGCTGGACTTCGGCCTCCTCCAGCGGCGGCTGGGCACCGCTCCCGGCCGGATCGCCGCGCTGGTGCGCGCGCACCCGGCGAGCTACGTGGCGTTCGACCTGCTCGCCGTCGCCGGGGTCGACCAGCGGACCCGGCCGCTGCGGGAGCGCCGGTCCGGGCTCGAGGCGGTCGCCGGCTCCTGGCGTCCCCCGCTCCAGCTGTCCCCGGTCACCGACGACCCTGCGGAGGCCGCGCGGTGGGCGCGGGACTACCGGGCCGCCGGCGTGGAGGGCCTGGTCGTCAAGGGCGCGGCCGGCCGGTACCTCGCGGGCCGCCGGGACTGGCTGAAGGTGAAGTCCTGGGAGTCGACCGAGGTGGTGGTCGGCGGCGTCCTCGGACCGGTCGGGCGGCCCAGGCAGCTCGTCGCCGGCCGGTACCGGGACGGCGAGCTCGTGGTCGTCGGGCGCAGCGGCCCGCTGTCCCCCGCCCAGGCAGCCGACCTGGCGACCGCTCTGACACCGGCCGGCCCGGGCCACCCCTGGCCCGATCGGATCGGCACCGGCCGCTTCGGCGGTGGCCGGCTGTCGGTGGCGATGACCCGGGTCGAGCCGTCGCTGGTCGTCGAGGTCAGTGCCGACGCCGCGCTGCACGCCGGGGTCTTCCGGCACCAGCTCCGCTACGTCCGCCGCCGCCCGGACCTCCGCCCCGATGACCTGCCGCCGGTCTGACCGGCCCGGGCCGGGTGCCCCGCGCCCGGAGGACGTCGAGGCTGACCCCGGCACCGGCTGCCGCGGCCACCCCGGCCAGCAGGAACGGCAGCAGGAACCCCGCCGTCGCCTCGGCGAGGAACCCGCCGAGCGGCGGGCCGGCGACCTGGGCCAGGCCGAAGGCGAGGGTGCAGCGGCCGAAGGCCCCGGCGAACTCCCGCGGCGTGAGGAAGTCCGACAGGTGGGCGGCGATGACGGCCGGCAGCCCGGACATCGTCAGGCCGAACAGCAGCGCCGACGCCGAGGCCAGCGGCTCGATCCCGAGCGGCACGAGCAGGATGGCGCCGGCCATGGCCAGGTAGCCGCCGATCAGGGTGCGGCCCCGGCCCCAGCGGTCGGACAGCGGCCCGAGCAGCACCCCGCCGCCGACCATGCCGACGCCGACCAGCGTGTAGACCGCCGCGGCGTGTCCCGGCCCGAAACCGGCGTCGTCCTCGAGCGCGGTCACCAGGTAGCTGGTGTACACGGAGTACGCGAGCCCGTAGGCGGTGTAGCCGGCGGTCAGGCCGAGCCAGCCGGGCACCCGGCGCAGGGCACCGGCGCGCACGGTGGCGTCGTCGTCGCGGTGCGGCGCCGGCCGCAGCGCCAGCAGGCAGGCGACCAGCACGGCCAGCGCGAGCGCCGCCTCCACGAGGTACACGGTCCGCCAAGAGGCGTCCCCGCCCGCGGCGTGCAGCTGCGAGGCGAGCGCGCTGGCCAGGACGATGCCGGCGCCGATCCCCGACCCCGCCACGCCGATGGCCGCCCCGCGGCGCGACGGCCGGACGACGGCACCGGCCAGCCCGGGGGTCGGCACCCAGACGAAGGCGCCGCCGAGGCCGGTCAGGACGAGCCCTCCCGCCAGGCCCCCCGCACTGCCGGCCCGGGAAAGCAGCGCCAGGCCGACCGCGCTGCAGCCGAGGCCGACCTTGATCAGCGTGGCCGGCCGGGCCCGGCGGGACAGCGAGCTGACCGCCAGCGTCCCGACCAGGTAGGCGCCGACGTTGGCCGTGGCCACCAGACCCGCCACCGCGTAGGAGCCCAGCAGGTCACGGTTGATCGCCGGCAGCAGCAACGCGTAGGAGAACCGGCCGAAGCTCTGCGCGACCCCGGACGCGAGCGAGACCAGCAGGACGAGCACGCGCGGCCGCACCTGCACGAGGCTCCTCCTGCGAGCGTCCCGGGACGACCGGCGCCGTGGCCGTCCGACCGCTGGAGTCCACCACGCCGGAGTCGATCACGCCGGGTCCGGTGGCTCACACCAGGGCGGTGGCTCCGGTCAGCGTGGACCGCGGCTCGGGCCGGCCGGCTCCCACCGCGAGGTCGGCGGCCAACGCGCCGATCAGGGCCGCGAACTTGGCTCCGTGACCGGAGCACGGCGAGGCGACGACGACGGGCCCGATCCGGTCGAGGACGAAGTCCTCGTCCGGCGTGGTGGTGTACCGGCAGCTGCCCTGCGCGACCGGCTCCGGCGCCGGCCCGGGGAGGAACTCCGCCACGTACCGCAGCACCCGCTCGCGGGAGGAGGGGTCGACCCGGCCGTCCCGGTCCGACGCGGTGGTCACGGTGCCGCCGTCGTGCTGGGCGACCTTGAACGCCGGCGGCACCGTGACCACCGGAGGGCAGGCCGAAGAGCTGCAGCGCCCCCTGGTGCACGAAGACCGGCCACCCGACGTCCGGCTCACGCCGGCGGAAGTGGAAGACCTGCTGCTGGGTGACCGTCAGCGCGGGAGGGCCAGCGGCACCCCGAGGGAGCCGGCCAGCTCCGGCAGCCAGGGCCCCGCCGCCACCACCACCGTGTCCGCCGCGATGCCCGGTCCGTCGGTGCGCAGCAGCGCGCCGTCGCCGCGCGCCTCGACCGGCAGCGCCCGGGTGCGGCCCAGCACGGTGCCACCACGCTCCGCCACCCGCCCCACCCGAGCGGCCACCGCGGCGTCGGCGTCGAGCACGCCGGCCTCGGGGTGGAACAGCACCGGTCCGTCGAAGCGCATGCCGGGCCAGCGGGCCGATGACAATCACGTTTCCGCGCGCCGGGCGGCTCGTGCGGTTCTCCTGCGCTGACGGGGTCGTGCACCACCGCCACAGCGGCAGCAACACCGCAGGGACCTCGTCCTTCGGGCAGGACAGGGTGACTGGGGCGGCTGGGCTGCCGATCGACTGCTCCGTCGTCTCCACGGGGACGACCCGGTCCCGGCCAGACCCTCGTACAGTCCCGGTGGTGGCGTCGGCCTCGACGGGGGGCGCGTCGCACGACCTGGAGGTGCCCTCATGAGCGTTACCGACCGGCGCACGCGCCGCGCCCTGGCCCAGGACCGGGACGACGACCTGCTGAACCCGGCCGGGCCGCTGCTGGCCGTGCTCGAGGAGGCCGCACCCGGCGGGGTCGCGGCCCGGGCCTCGGACCGGCTCTCCTTCGCCCACGACGCATCCCACTACCTGCTGGTCCCCCAGGCGGTGGTCACGCCCCGCGACGCCGGCCAGGTGGCCGCGCTGCTGCAGGTGAGCGCCACCCAGGGCGTGCCGCTGACCTTCCGCTCCGGCGGCACCAGCCTGTCGGGGCAGGCCACCAACGACGGCGTGCTGGTCGACACCCGGCGCAACTTCCGCGGCATCGAGGTCCTCGACGGCGGCGCCCGCGTCCGGGTGCAGCCCGGGGCGACGGTGCGGGCGGTCAACGCCCGGCTGGCGCCGTACGGACGCAAGCTCGGCCCCGACCCGGCCAGCGAGTCCGCCTGCACGATCGGCGGCGTGGTGGCCAACAACTCCAGCGGCATGGCGTGCGGTACCGAGTTCAACACCTACCGGACGCTGGAGTCCGCCGTCCTGGTGCTGCCCAGCGGCACCGTGCTGGACACCGGCGCCCCCGACGCCGACGAGCGGCTGCGCGCCGTCGAGCCGGAGGTGTACGAGGGGCTGGCCCGGCTGCGCGACCGGGTCCGCGGCAACCCTGTCTCGGTCGACAAGATCCGCAGCCTCTACGCCATCAAGAACACGATGGGCTACGGGGTCAACTCCTTCGTCGACCACACCCGGCCCGTCGACGTCCTGCTGCACCTGGTCGTCGGCAGCGAGGGGACGCTCGCCTTCGTCGCCGAGGCGACCTTCGCCACCGTGCCGGCCCATCCGCACGCGGCCACCGCGCTGCTGATGTTTCCCGACCTGGCCGCGGCCACCGGGTCGCTGCCGGCCCTGGTGGACGCCGGCTTCGCGACCATCGAGCTGCTCGACGCGACCAGCCTGCGGGTGGCCCAGGGGGACCCGGAGGCGACCGCGGAGCTGCGGGCGCTGCAGGTCCGCGACCACACCGCGCTGCTCGTGGAGCACCAGCAGCCGACCAGCGAGGAGCTCGCCGACCGGGTCGCCGCGTCCGCGGCGGTGTTCGGCGGCCTGCCGCTCGCCTCTCCCGCCGGTCTCAGCAGCGACGCCGTCACGCGGGCGGCGCTGTGGCACATCCGCAAGGGCCTCTACACCGCGGTCGCCGGCGCCCGGCCGTCCGGCACCACGGCGCTGCTGGAGGACATCGCCGTCCCGGTGGAGCGGCTGCTGCCCACGTGCGAGAGCCTCACCGAGCTGTTCGACCGGCACGGGTACGCCGGCAGCGTCATCTTCGGGCACGCCAAGGACGGCAACGTCCACTTCCTGCTGAACGAGGACTTCGACCGTCCGGAGATGATCGAGCGCTACCTGTCCTTCACCGACGACATGGTCGACCTGGTGCTCGGCCACGACGGCACGCTCAAGGCCGAGCACGGCACGGGGAGGATCATGGCGCCGTTCGTGCGCCGGCAGTACGGCGACGAGCTGTACGAGGTGATGCAGGAGGTCAAGCGGCTGGTGGACCCTCGGGGTCTGCTCAACCCCGGGGTCCTGCTCGACGAGGACCCGGCCGCCCACATCAGCCACCTCAAGTCGACGCCCACCGTCGAGGTCGAGGTCGACCGGTGCGTGGAGTGCGGCTACTGCGAGCCGGTCTGCCCGAGCAAGGACCTCACCACCACGCCCCGCCGGCGGATCGTGCTGCGCCGGGAGATCGCCCGCGCACGGGACGCCGGAGACGCCGATCTGCTGGAGCGACTGGAGGACGAGTACCAGTACGACGCGATCGACACCTGCGCCGTCGACGGCATGTGCCAGACCGCCTGCCCGGTGCTCATCGACACCGGGGACCTGACCCGCCGGCTGCGCGGTGAGCAGGCGGGCCGGGTGGAGCAGAAGGTGTGGTCGGCCGCGGCGCGGCACTGGGACGGGACGACGCGGGCGGCGGCCGCCGCGCTCACCGTCGCCCGGACCGTGCCCTCCCCCCTCCCCCGCGCCGCCACCGTGGCCGGCCGGGCGCTACTCAGCCGGGACACGGTGCCGGCCTGGTCACCGGAACTGCCCGGCGGCGGCACCCGGCGGCGCCCCCGCCCGGCGCAGAACGCGCAGGCGGTGTACTTCCCGGCGTGCATCTCCACGATGTTCGGGCCGACCGGCGGTCCCGGCGTGCAGGACGCGTTCCTGGCGCTGTGCGACCGGGCCGGCGTCCCGGTCCGGGTGCCCGACGGCATCGGCGGACTGTGCTGCGGGACCCCGTGGAAGTCCAAGGGCCTGACCGGGGGCTGGGAGGCGATGCGCGCCCAGGTGGGCCCGGTGCTGCGCGAGGCCACCGACGACGGCGCCCTCCCGGTGGTCGTGGACGCGGCCTCCTGCACGGAGGGCCTGATCCGGCTGCTGGGCGAGGACGAGGGCATCACGGTCGTGGACGCGGTCGCGTTCGTCGACTCCGCCGTCCTGCCGCAGCTGCCAGCGGCGCGTCGCGTGCCCTCGCTCATGGTGCACCCGACCTGCTCCTCCACCCAGCTCGGGATCAACCCGGCGCTGCTGCGGGTGGCCGCGGCCGCGGCGGTGGAGGTGCTGCAGCCGAACGACTGGCTCTGCTGCGCCTTCGCCGGCGACCGTGGGCTGCTGCACCCGGAGCTGACCGCCTCGGCGACCGCAGCCGAGGCCCGGGACGTGGCCCTCCGCCCGGCGACGGCGTACGCGTCGGTGAACCGGACGTGCGAGCTGGGCATGACGCGCGCCACCGGGCACCCCTACCAGCACCTGCTCGAGGTGCTCGAGGAGGCCACCCGCGAGGGATGACCCGGTCAGGACCCGTCCGACCACCCCGACCCGGAGGAGGTCGTCGACGCGACCGTGCCGGGCAGCGCAGTCGGCCCACCGGCGTCGCCGGCCGAGCCCAGGCTGCCCATCCCGTGGGTGCAGCCGATCGGCATCAGCCGGTCGCCGGGGGTCCCTCGTCTCCGGCGACACCGGGTACATCCGGGCGGGCCGTTGCCTGGCGCACGCAGGAGGCGGACCGGTCCACAGGGACCGGCCCGCCTCAGGAGTCCGCAGCGCGACCTGCGACGTGCGGTGCGACTACTTGGTGTCGTCCTCGACGAGGCGAGCGACGAGCTCGTCGACCGTGCCGGTCTTGAGCAGGTTGCGCTTGCCGGCCTCATCGGCGAGCTCGACCTTGGTGAGGCCCTCGTAGCGCGCGCGAGCGTCGTCCTGAGCCTTCTTGCGCTCGACCCGCTCGGCCTTGGCGGCCTCCGCGCGCGCCTCGCGCTCGGCCTTCTCCGCCTGGTCGGCCTGGTCGGCAACCGTCTGCTCGAGGTTGTCGACGCCCGTGCGGGCAGCGTCAGCCAGACCCTGGGCCTGGTCACGCACGACGGTGGTGACCGACTCGATCTGCTGGCGGGTGACGCCGGTCAGCGTGTTCGCGACCTCGGCGAGCTTGCGGGCGTAGTCGTGGTTCAGGTCGACGACCTGCTTGATGAAGGAGAACTGGCGCTCCACGACCTCGGTGGCGTCCAGCTGCGGGACGGCGGGGACGGTGGGGAGGGCGCGGAACTGGTCGGTGACCGAGTTCAGGCTGTTCTTCCACGTGTCGAGCGTGCTGGTGAAGGCGTTCTCGACGCGGCGGGCGGTCTCGGCGTGATCGGTCGTCGAAGTCATGCGTTAACTATCCCAAGCACTTGCTTTGTATGTCAACCGCTCGGGCGGATGTGACCCGACACACCGGCCGCGCGAGGATGGACCGCCGGGCATCCGGCGCTGCGTCAGACATGCCTCTCCTCGCGTCCGACCGCGCCGGCCGCGGTGAGCCGCTCCTGCTCCTGCACGGCATCGGCTCCACCCGGGACGACTTCGCCGCACTGCTCCCGGAACTGGCGGAACACTTCGACGTCCTGTCCGTCGACCTGCCCGGGCACGGCGCCTCGGAGGTCGGCACGTGGCCACCGACCGTCGCCGGGCTCACCGACGCCGTCGAGGCCGACCTCGACGCCCGGGGTCTGCACCGCGTGCACGTGCTGGGCAACTCGCTCGGGGGCCGCATCGGCATCGAGCTCGCGGCGCGCCGCCGGGCCCGCTCCCTCGTGGCACTGTCCCCGTCCGGCCTGGGTCTTCCGGCGGAGCGGTTGCACCAGGGACTCCTCATGGCCACGACCCGACACCTGACCCGGGCACTGCGACCGCTTCTCGGCACCCTCGCCGGCACGCCAGCTGGCCGCACCGCGCTGCTCGGCGGGATGCGCGCGCGCCCGTGGGAGGCGAGCGAAACCGAGGCACTGGCCATGCGCGGTGGCTTTGCTGACGCCACCGGGTTCTGGTCGATGCTGTGGTGGGCGGTCCTGCGGGACGTCCCGACCGGCCTGCACCGGGTGGAGTGCCCGGTCACGCTGGCCCAGGGGGCCCTCGACATGGTCGGCGCGGGGCAGACCCCGCGGTACCTGGCGCTGATCCCAGGGTCGCGCTTCCACCTGCTGCCCGCCGCAGGGCACGCGCCCCAGTCCGACGCCGCGGACGCGATCCTGACCCTCGTCCGGGACACCGCCGGACGGGCCGGCACGCGCACCGGTGGTCCCGTCCGCACCTGAGGACGGCGCGGCGACCACCGGGCGGGCCGAGGCGGACCTACGCGGAGCGCGGGGCGGCCGTCCCGAGGAAGAACCGGAGCATCTCGGCGGATGCATCCGGTCCCATGGGGTCGGTGCAGGACCCGGCCGCACTCCCGCCGAACCAGGCATGACCGCCCCCGTGGACGGTCCACGACTCAGCCAGGACGGCGCCGGCGACGTCGGTGTGCACCACCCGGGTGCAGGGACGGCCTCCCCGGCGCGTCACCAGGGTCGCGTCCGCCACCGGGCTCGGAGCCGAGACCAGCCGGGCAGCCACCAGCTTCTCCGCGTTGACCGGCGCCACGGTGGCATCCCGGTCACCGTGGAACACGATCAACGGGACACGGCCGGCCGGGCCCGGCGAGCCCCCGGTGCGCATGGCGGCAAGGGCAGAGATCGGGTCGTGCGCCGCACCGTAGGCGATTCCGCTGTGGACGCCGACGCCGGCGAACAGTTCCGGGTACGTCGCCGCCATCACCGCGGCCATCGCGCCACCGGCGGACAGCCCGGCGACGTACACGCGGGAGCTGTCGACGGCGTGCTCGGTCATGACCCGGTGGACGATGGCGGCGATGATCGAGGGCTCACCCGAGCCGGCCACCTGGTCGGCCCGGGAGAACCAGTTCCAGAAGCGACCACTGTTGGCGGCCGCGGACTGCTCGGGATAGGCGACGAGGAAGACGTGCTCCTCGGCGTGTTCGTTCATCCGGGTCCCCGCGGCGCAGTCCGCCGCGTCCTGCTCGCCCCCGTGCAGCATGACGACCAGGGGGACCGGTGCGCCCGTGTACCCGGTGGGGATGTACAGCTCGTAGCTGCGGGTGCCGGCCGGCACCCGGTGGCTCAGACGGCGGATCTCCCCTCCGGATGGGGCCGTCTCGACCACACCCGGACGTGACCCCACCGTGCGCGTGGGCCCACCGGTCCGCGGGCGGCCGGACATCGCCGCCACCGCGGCGGAGCCGACATCTGGGGACGGTCCGCTGGGGCGTCGGGGGCCGGACGGGGAAGCCCCGGACGACCGGACGCCGGAAGGAGCGCCGAGCGTGCGCTGGATGGTCTCCACCGCCTCGGTCGGGCGCCCGGCGCGGGTGAGCCGCAGGACTTCGGACATGCGGGATCTGCGGTCGCCGTCCATGGTCACCTGTGCGGGTGTGGGGCTCGGTGCCGCCCGGCCGACCGGCGCCGGACGACTGCCGCCCGCGCGGTGGCGGGGGCAGCGGCCTCACGTGGTGCGCGAGGCGCGAGAGTCCTTGACCGCCCCCGGCGCCCGGAAGGCGCCGCGGACCTCCACCGTGGCGATCGTCGCCGGCGACGGTTCCGGGGTGACGTCGTCGGCTCGGTGACGGCCGTGGCCCTGAACTCGAACCGCCACCGGATCGCCGTCCGGAGGAAGGCGGTGCGGTGGGCGTGGGACCCCTCATCGGCCGGTAGGTCGAACCGACCCGGATCGACGGGCTCGATCTTCATGGTGATCTTCTCGCTCGTGTCCACCTCGGCCATCGGCCCCCTCGGCCCGGCCTCCTTCCTCGACCCTCCCACGCGATGGTCCGACGAGCGACGCGGCGGCCGGTGACCGTCCGGCCCAGGACCGCAGCTCACCGGCGGTGCCGGAACCGCCGGTCAGGACCGGTCGGCCCTCACGTCCCGGATGCGCGACTGGACACCGTCGTCCACGGACGCTACGACTGTGTGACGACGATCACATCGAGTCGGCGGATGCCCGCGCGCGACCCGTCCGCGTTCGTCGCGTCTCGTCCGACCGGGAGGAACTCACATGACTCAACTGGATGCCCAGGCCACCGAGGAGGGCGCCGTCGCGGAGGCCGCCCGGGACAGCGTCGGCGACAAGCTGCGTGGCCGGGTCGCCTTCGTCACCGGCGGCACGAGGGGCATCGGCGCCGCCATCTGCCGCAGCCTGGCCACGCAGGGGGCCACGGTGGCTGCTGGATACAGCGGCAACGACGAGGCCGCAGCCAGCTTCCGGGACAGCTTCCACCAGGAGTTCCCCGGCGGGGGGTTCAGCGTCCACAAGGGGGACATCAGCTCCGGCGACGACTGCCGGCGCACCGTGCAAGAGGTCATCGAAGAGCACGGCACGCTGGACATCCTGGTCAACAACGCCGGCATCACCGTCGATCGGGGCGTGCTGAAGATGACCGACCAGGACTGGCAGCGGGTCATCGAGGTGAACCTGTCGGGCGCGTTCTACCTGTCCCAGGCGGCGCTGCGGCACATGCTCGACCGCGGCAGCGGCCGGATCATCAACATCTCGTCGGTCATCGGCGAGACGGGCAACATCGGGCAGACCAACTACGCCGCCGCCAAGTCGGGACTGTTCGGCCTCACCAAGACCCTCGCCCGCGAAGCCGCCTTCCAGCTGCAGAGAGCCGGCAAGCTCGACGGCCTCGGTGTCACCGTCAACACGGTGACCCCCGGGTTCATCGCCACCGAGATGGTCTCGACCATGCCGGAGAAGGTGCTCGACTCCATCCGCGCCCGCATTCCGCTCGCCCGCCTGGGCGAGCCGGAGGAGATCGCCCGCGTCGTGCACTTCCTCGCCGCAGACGCCTCCGGCTACATCACCGGACAGGTCTGGGGCGTCAACGGAGGCCTGGACATGTAGGTACGGACCCGGCCGTGTCGTGTCCCGGTGTGTGGCGGAGGTCTCATCGGGTTAACGTCCATCCACTTCGCGGCGCGCAGCGCCGCCGACGAGGAGGTCGCACGTGCCGGTTCCCAGCCCGAGACCGACGATGACGCCGGCCTCGATCCTGGCCAGGCAGACGACAGCCAACACCGCTGCCAGTCTCGCCGAGATCGCCCAGGCCGCACAGCGGATGTGGTCGAGTGGTGCCGCCGGCCCCCTGGCGCCACTGCACCTGGCTGCCCGGAGCGCCCGTTGGTGGACGGCCATGGTCGACCGGAAGGTGCCCGAGTGGCACCTGCCGCACCGCACGGTCCTCAGCACACCGTTCGCCCACGTGCACGACTTCTCCCCCGCCGACGCCCTTCCGGGTGTCGTGCCGACACTGGTACTGCCGCCGCAGGCCGGTCACTCGTCCCACGTCGTCGACTTCGCCCCCGGACAGAGCCAGCTGACCGCGATCCTCGACGCCGGGCTCACCCAGCTGTACGCGATGGAGTGGCGGCCGGCAACGGCGCAGACGCGCGGGGTGACCATCACCGACTACCTGGAGGTCATCGACCGGGCGATCCTGCACGCCGGCGGACGGGCGAACCTGGTCGGCGACTGCCAGGGCGGGTGGCTGGCCGCCATCTATGCCGCGCTGCACCCCGAACGCGTGCACACCCTCACGCTCGCTGGGGCCCCGATCGACTTCCACGGCGGCGAGTCGGTCATCGCCGCGTCGACCCACCTGTTGACCTCGGCGCTGGGCATGGCGCCGTACCGCACCCTCGTCGCCCTGAACGGCGGGAACATGTCGGGCCGGGCCGTGCTCAGCAACTTCATCCTCATGCAGCCGCAGTCCGAGGTCGGCCGGCATCTGCAGCTGTTCGAGAACCTCGACGACCCCCAGCACGTCGAGCGTTACCGGGTCTTCGAGGACTGGTTCAAGTACACCCAGGACATCCCGGGCGCCTTCTACCTCTGGCTGGTGGAGCACCTCTTCCAGCGCAACGAGTTGATCGACGGACGGCTCGTGGTCGGCGGGCGCCGGGCCGACCTGGCGAGGATCACCTGCCCGCTGCTGCTGCTGGCCGGGGCGAAGGACCACATCACGCCCCCGGCGCAGCTGTTCGCCGCTGCCCGTGCGGTCGGTACCCCGCCCGCCGGCATCGTGCAGCGCACGTCGTCGGCCGGGCACCTCGGCCTCTTCACCGGCCGCCAGGCCCTGACCGAGGACTGGCCCGTCCTCATGGCCGAGGTCCGGCGGTGCAGCTGACCTCCGGGAGTCCTCCCGCCGGCAGCAGGAGACGTCAGGCAGGTGGCGTCCGGCGGTCCACGAAGCTCCGGTAGACCTGCACCAGCGCGTCCCGCTCCTCAGGGGTCAGGTCCGGGTCGGTGCGGATGGCCTCCTCGGTGGGAGGCGGCGCGGGTGCCTCCTCCCGCGCTGCCTCTGGCGCGAAACCAGCCTGCACCAGGAGCGTGTCGGCCGGGATGCCGAGCGCTTGGGCGATCGCGTGCAACACCCTCAGGGAGGGCTGGTGCAGGCCGCGCTCCACCTGGCTGAGGTAGGCGTTGGACACCTTGGTCAGGCCGGCCATGCCCCGCAGCGACAGGTCGGCCATCTGCCGCTGCAGACGGATGTACTCGCCGAGCTGCCGAACCCGCGGATCCTCGTTCCCTGCCGCCACCGTGCCCTCCTCGGTCGGGCACCCAGTCTCACCCATGGCGGTGACCGCCCCAGCGGTGCCCCGGCCGCCTCCCCCGGGGAGTGGACCGTCGACGCGCGATCGGGCACGAGGCGCAACGGTGGCGCGGTCGGTGACCGATGCGCCCGGCGCCTCGCCGCATGGCGATCGGGCCGCTGACCGGCCCGACCCGCTGTCAGGTCCGGACGTACGTGCCCGGGCCCTGCCCCAGGACCGGATGTCGATCACTGCCGAGGGTCGGCGGGTCGACGAGGGGTCCGGAGTTCTCGTCCGACCAGCGCGTCCAGTCCTCCCACCACGACCCGCTGCACCGCTCGGCGGCCGCCGACCAGGCGGACGCCGTGATCGGCAGCGCCTCATCGGTGGGCAGCACCTGGTACCAGGCCTTGGGCCCCGGCGGGTTCACGATGCCGGCGATGTGGCCACCGCTGCTGAGGACGAAGCGGACGGGTCCGCTCACCAACCCCGTCGTCTTGTACGACGCCTGCCAGGGCACGATGTGGTCGTTGATCGCGCTCACCACGTACGTCGGGGCCTTGATCGCCGACAGGTCGATCCTTCGTCCCGCGATCTGCAGATCGCCTGTCGCCAGCTTGTTCTCCACGTAGAAGTTGCGCAGGTAGAAGGCGTGCATCTCCGCCGGCATCCTCGTGCTGTCGGCGTTCCACGCGAGGATGTCGAAGACCGGCGGCTCCTCGCCCAGCAGCCAGTTGGCGACGACGTAGTTGAAGATGAGGTCGTTGGCCCGCAGCACGTCGAACGTGCCCGCCATCGAGGCGCCGTCCAGCACGCCGGAGCGGCGCATCTTGCGCTCGAGGCGCTCGACGGTCCGCAGGTCGGTGAACGCCTTGAGCGGCCCGGGATCGGCGTAGTCCAGCATGGTGTTCAGCAGGGTGAGTGTGCCGATCCGCTGGTCGCCGGACTGCCGCAGGTACGCGTCGGTGATCGCCGTGAGTGCGCCGCCCAGGCAGAGCCCGACGATGTCGATCGCCTCCGCGCCGGTGATCTCCGCGATCACGTCGAGGGCGGCCTGCGGACCGTGGACCAGGTAGTCGTCCATGGTCGTGCCGGCCATCTCCGCGGACGCGTTCTTGTAACTGATCGCGAAGACGGTGCGGCCGTGCTGGACGGCCCACTCGATGAAGCTCCGCTGCGGCGCGAGGTCCATCACGTAGTACTTGTTGATCCACGGTGGGCTGCACAGCAGCGGGTGGGCGCGGACCTGTTCGGACTGCGGCTCGTACTGCAGCAACTCCATCAGGTCGTTGCGATAGACGACCTTGGCCGGCGTGGCGGCGAGGTTGCGGCCGATCTCGAAAGACCGCGTGTCGACCTGCCTCGGGCGCCCGCCGTTGGTCAGCACGTCGTCGACGAGGTGACGGGCGCCTCGCGCGAGGCTCACCCCCCCGGTGTCGAACGCGCGCTTGAGCGCCGCCGGGTTCGTGGCCAGGAAATTGGTCGGCGCGAGCGAGTCGAGCAGGAGCTCGGTGGCGATGGACGCCTTGCGCGCGGTGTCCGGGTCGAGCGCGGCGGAGTCGACCACCCCGCGGGCGAAGCGGCAGGCGGCCGCATAGCCGAGGCGCGTGCCGTAGAAGAACGGATTGGTGCTCCACGCCGGGTCGGCGAACCGCCGGTCCTTCGGGTCCAGCGGGACCGGTGGCTCGATCGGCCGCCCCAACCACTGCGCCGCAGCCGCCAGCGGCACCCGTGCGAGGTCGGCGGACAGCTGCACGGCCGCCGACGCGGACTGCAGGGGTCGAGCGGCGGACGCGCGCACGACCTGGACCAACGCCTCACCGAGCCCGGCTGCGTCGAGGTGCTCGAACAGATCGGACTCCGGCGCCAGCGTGCTCGCCGCCCGCTCACCGACCTCCCCCCGCGCTGCCGACGGGTCCTGCGCTGCCGACGGGTCCTGGACCATGCGCCCATGGTGGCCTGCCCGGCAGCCGTGCGCACCCCTTGCCGGCACACCGACCTGGACGGCTGCCACGACCGTGCACCGACCGCCGCCAGCCCGATGGCCCGCACCGGGCCACCGGTCAGCGCTTGAGCTGGTCGCGCCAGGCGTTGAGGAAGACCTCCGAGGTCTCCCGGACGAAGTTCGCGTGCGTGGTGGCCAGCGTGCTCGCCCAGTCCTGCCCGGTGCCCTGGGCCGCCTTCTCCTCGAAGTCGAGCACGTTCTTGAGCATCCGCTCGTAGCCCTCCAGGAACGTGAGCCCGTTCTTCTTGGCCTGGGCGACGACCTTCTCGCTGAGGTCGCGGACGCGCTGCGTCGCGGCGTCCATGTCGCCGGCCATGTTCGAACTGCTGGTCTCCGTCACGCGAGTGACTCCATTCTCGGGGTAGGGACGCCCTTCTCCTACGCTAGCGCCCCTCCCACCGCCCGGTCCACGGCCGCGACCGCCGAGGTGGGCGCCTCGGCGCCGTCCGGCCAGGTTGCTTCCTGAGCGACGACCCGCCCCGGGACGATGCGCCGTCAGCACACCTGTCCCCGTCAGCCGAAGGCCACCCGCGCCTCCTCCGACGCCGGCGAGGGTCCGTTCGACGCCGGGAGGGGCCCGGGCGCGCTGAGGTCCGGGCCAGCCGGTTGCTGCACCGCCACGACCGCGGGATCCAGTGTCAGGACGGTGTACCCGGCCACTGCTCCCGCGCCGAAGCCGGGCGCGAAGATCCGTACCGGCCTGGAGATGACGCCGTCGCGCACCGCGTCGTGGATGGCCAGCGGGATGCTCGCCGACGAGGTGTTCCCGACCTCCTCGATGTTGAAGTACAGCTGATCGGGGGTGAGCCCGGCCTGCTGGGCCAGCTGCAGCACCATGGTCTTGTTGGCCTGGTGCGGGACGATGAGGTCGATGCTGTCCAGCAAGGAGCCCGCCCGGCCGTCCGGGTCGGGCAGGGCGGTGATCTCCTCGATCATCTGCGCGAGGTAGCGGCCGGCCAGCGCCTTCACGTGCGGGCCGAAGACGGTGATGTTGTTGTCGAAGACCGGGTTGGGCCAGATGATGGAGTTCACCTCGCTGGCCGGACCGCTGGCGTAGGTCTGCATGTAGTGGAAGTCCGGAGCGGCGCCGTCCGGCGCCGGTCCCACGACCATCGCCGCCGCGCCGTCCCCGAAGATCATGCGTGAGGTGCGGACGTTGCCGATCTTGTCGGAGAACTTCTCGACGCACACCACCAGGACCGGCCTGGCCACCTCCTGCAGCAGCCGGGTCGCCTCGGCCAGCCCGTAGGGCATCCCCGCACAGGCGGCGATGATGTCGTAGGCGGCGTGGGTCTGGTGGATCCCGAGCTGACCGCAGATGTAGGTGGCCAGGGACGGGATCAGCCGCGAGCTGGTGCAGGTGCACACCAGGACGCCGCCGATCTCCTCCGGTTCCCGCTGGGCCTTCGCCAGCGCAGCCTGCGCGGCCTGCAGACCGAGCTCCTCCAGGCTCAGCGAGCTGTACCGGCGCTGCTCGATCCCGGTCTTGTCGCGGATCTCGTCGGCACCCATCGGCGACCAGTTGTAGGCGGAGTTGCGGATCAGGTCCGCGTTGCTGCACACCTGGTCGCCGTGCACGGCCGCCAGCGACTCCAGGCGGGGCAGGACGGCGAACTGGCCGCGCACGTCGATCGCCGGGAACGGACGCACCGGTGGCCGCGGATCCCGGGCCGCCGCCGCCGGCCGGCTCCGGACGCCGGCGTCCAGCCGCCGCAGGAAGGCCCGCACCTCGGCGTCGCGGGGGTGGAAGGTGACCACGTGGTCGTCGTCGGCCAGCTGGCCGGCCCTGACCAGCTCCACCTGCGACCGGTCCCACGGGTACTGGTTGTGCAGCACCATCGCCCACCGGAGCAGCGCCTCGAGCTCGGGGACCTCCTCGTCACAGTCCAGGATGTCGGTGTAGCCGTAGACCGGGTAGTCCGGGTCGTAGTCCGGCAGCCGGAAGGTGAGGTTGTCCGGCGTCTCCAGGAACTGGGCCACCGTCGGCTTGATCGCGGGGAGCGTGGTCGCATGGTTCCGGCGGTTGCCGAAGACGTCGAAGAGGATCTCGAAGATCCGGTCCTCGACCGCCCCGTCCCACTGGGCCGGCAGCGTCGGGTAGGCCGACCGGACCGCGGCGATCTTGGTGTCCCCGTCCTCCCAGGGTTCCAGCACGGGCAGGAAGACGTCGGTCCGGGTCCGGGGCACGTCGGCCCACCGCGTCGGCCGCTTGTCGTACATGGTCATCGCGAAGCGGTTGGCCCAGAACAGGTTCAGGGCCAGGTCCCGCATGAGGGCGTACCGGCTCTCGTAACCGCCGATCCGGATCTTCTCCAGGATGTCGGTGCCGCTGGGGGCCTTGGTCTCGAAGTCCCGGCGGATGACGCTGTCGAGCTGCTCTAGGGACTCCATGGTGGAGAAGTCCAGCTGCGGGAAGATGTTCGAGGGCAGCACCAGGCGACCGTGCCGGTTGAGAACGAACGCGTTCATGTCGACTCCTCCTGGACAACGTGCGGCGTGCCCCGTGTGGCGCGCTGCATCCCTCGCTCCACGGCGGCGACGAGGCGGGGCCGGAGCTCGGCGGCGGGGATGATGGCGTGCACGGAGCCCACCTCGCGGGCCCGCTCTATGTTGTGCACCGCCTCGAACTCCGCCGCCACCTCGCCCAGCTTCTCCGAGCGGACGGCGCTGCGCAGGGCCGTCAGCTCCGCCCGGAGCCGGGCCTGCCCGACCCCGTCGGCCGCGACCAGCGCCGCCTCCAGGTCACGCACGCGGGGATCGGCGGCGGTGCGCTTGTCGACCTGCCCCGTGAACACCACTGCGGCAGCGGGCGCCCCGCCGAGGACCGAGGCATAGGACCCCTCGACCGCCAGCACCTCCATGTTGTCGTTCAGGACGCCGGAGAACACCACGAACGCCCCGCCGTGGTACCGGGAGATGACGCAGAAGACGATCGGGCCGTCGAAGTTGACGATCGCGCGGCCGATCTCGGCGCCGTACTCCAGCTGCACGTTGCGCAACGACTCCGGTGAGCCGTCGAAACCCGAGAGGTTGGCCAGCACCACCAGCGGCCGGTTGCCACTGCACGCGTTGATCGCCCGCGCAGCCTTCTTCGACGACCGCGGGAACAGCGTCCCGGCGGTCCACTGATCGGGCCCGTCCGCCGGGAAGCTCCCGCGTCGCGGGATGGGTCGGGACTCGATCCCCAGGATCGTGACGGGGTGGCCACCCAGGTGGGCGTCGTGGACGACGGTGGTGTCGGCGTCGGCCATGCCCGCCCAGCGCTCGAGCACCGGGTGGTCGGAGTCGCTGACGGCCCGCATGACCGTCCGGATGTCGAAGGCCTTCTTCCGGTCGGGGTTGGCCTCGGCCGAGAAGATGTCGCCGACCGTGGTGAACTCGCTCGACGGGTGCTGGTGCGGGAACGGGCGCACGTCCCGGTCCGTCGGGTCGGCGGTGTCGGCCGGCCGGGCCCAGCGCTCGCCGGGTGCGACGTAGGCGTGTTCGTAGTGCTGGAACAGCAGCTCGACCGCGGCAGTCAGGTTCGGTGCCCAGTACTGCGCCTGCCCGTTGGGCCCCATGACGCGGTCGTAGCCGCCGATCCCGAAGTTGTCCTCGGCCGAGACGCCGCCGGAGTAGTCCAGCGAGTGCTTCCCGGTGAGCACCATCGCGCTGTCCGGCGTCATGACCAGGATGCCCTTGGTGTGCATCAGCATCGTGGCCTCGGCGTTCCAGTACGGCTGCGCGCCGACGTTGATGCCGGCGACGACGACGTTCACCTCGCCGCCCGCCTGGGTGAACGAGATCAGCCGGCGCAGCGCGCGGGCGACCCAGTCCATGTTCTCGGTGCCGCTGTCCATCGAGATGCGCGCTCCGGAGGACAGCGCGAACCACTCGACCGGGATGCCGCGCTGCTCGGCCAGGTCCAGCGCGGCGACCACGCGCGCGCACTCCGGCTCGGCCACGGTGCCGAGTGCCTTCGTCGGGTCACCGAACAGGACCACCCTCGACATGCCTTCGGGGTACCGCTTCGTCGGTGTCTCCACCACGCCTGCCACCAGCCCGGCCGTGTTCCGACCGGGTGGACGCTGGACCGGCACCAGCCGGCCGGCCCCGTCCAGGTCGTGCTCGACGAAGGTGCCTCCCGGACCCGCCAGCAGCGGCGCGAGCTCGTAGGGGTACACCGTGCCGCGGGCGCGGGAGCGCAGCACCTTCTGGGTGTAGTCGTCCAATGGCCGCATCGGCTCGGTCGGCCGGTCGGTCACCCGCATGCTGACGCCGGTGCCGGGGGCGTAGGAGAAGCGCAGCGCGACCTCCCGGGGCGACTGGGCCCCCTCCTCCTGCAGCCGGGCCAGCAGGATGATCTCCTCCAGTCCAGCTCCTGCTGTCAGCGGCGCGGACGCCCGCGCGAGGCTCGCCAGTTCCGACAGCGGGACCTCGATCGAGGGCCAGGCGTAGAGGAACACCCGGTTGTGGTCCAGGGGGCGAGCGGACCGCCGCTGCGACTGCGCCCGGCGGAGGCCGTCCAGACAGGCCGTCAACTGCCGCTCGACCGTCGGGTAGGCGACGACCACGCCTGCGTCGTCCCGGACCGCGGTCAGGTCACGGACCTCCGCCATGGCGATGAACCGCTCGTCGCCCGGGTTCTCCTTCGCGACGATGTGGAACAGGTAGGTGTCCTCCGCCGACGGCAGGCGGACCCCGTCGAAGTTCTTCAGGCGCCAGAGGTTGAGCCGCTGCGCGGTCAGCGGGTGCAGGCCGCGGATGAGCCGGTCCTCGACCAGCCCGCCCGCGTCCGGGCCGTCCGTCGCCGGTCGGAAGGTCACGGCCTCGGCATCGCCGTCGGGCGTGGACACCGTCACCGTCACCCGGCGGGCCGTCCGCAACGGCGCCAGCCCGTCCAGCAGGTCGCGCAGTTCCGCTGCCATCGTGTCGGTGTCCGCCGGACGGTCCGGCCAGGACAGGTAGAGGTCCACCAGCAGGTGCGGGGGGTCGGCGACGTCTCCGGCCGCCCCCGCGAGCGCGGCGAGGGCCGCGGACAGGGCGTCCCGCTCCGTCATCAGGGCGACCAGGTGCAGTCGCGTCCCGCTCAGCTCGTAGTCCGCCGAGACGCAGGAGTGACCGTCGAGCAGGGAGGACCGCACGTGCTCCAGGTCCCGGCTGCGGTAGTAGCGGCGGGTGAGGACCTCGAGCACCGGGTCGGGCTCCGCCGTCCGACGCCCGGCACGCCGGCCCAACAGCCGGATCAACGGCTCGGGGCTCGCCACGAGCGTCTCGATCTGCGCCATGCTGTCGCTGGTGTCACCGCGCGCGCCTGCCTCGTCGAGCTGGGCCAGCAGCCGGGAGGCCTCGTCGAGCACCTCCTGACGGGCCTGCTGCAACACCGGCTCCTCGAAGAACCGGAAGCGGACGGCGCGGGCCAGGTCACCGACCGACGGATAGCGCAGCTGGGTGGCGGTGACCAGCCTGTCGAGCACCTCCCCGACCTCCGACCGCGACGGGCCCCGGGGCGGGGCCCCGGCGCTCAGCCAGCGCCCCAGCAGCGCCTGGACGGCGGGCAGCTGGTCGGCGATGCGCTGCTGGGCCAGGAAGATGCGGTGCACGGCCCCCTCCAGGGCCGGGCCCGGCTCCAGGTCGCCGACGTCGTAGTGCAGCAGTGCCCGGCAGAGCCGGCCGCGGAAGCTCTCCGGGAGCGCCTCCCGCTCCACGTCGAGGGAGTGCAGGTAGGCGTGGAAGTACTCCCGCGGGCTGTGCACCTGCTGGTCGGCTTCCTCCTCCTCGCTGGCCGGGCGGTTGCGGGCCAGCTCGCAGAGATCGGCGAACGTGGTGAGGACGGTCAGCTCGCCGTGCAGCAACTCCGGGTCGTCCACCGGCAGCCCGCTGTGCGCCGCGCTGTACGCCGCTACCAGCTGTCGCGCGTGGCCGGCGCTGACGTCGTACCCGGTGATCAGCGCCTGCAGCTCCGCCAGCACCGGCAGTGCCGCGTTGCCCGGGTCGGGCTGCTGCCCGTCCGTGACGGCCGGGAACGCGATCCGCTCACCCGAGGCCTCCTCGACGTCCCCACCGGTCCGCTCGAGGTCCAGCAGCGCTGCACCGGCATCGACCTGGGCGTTCGCCCCGACCAGCACCGTGCGGACGCGGCCGGTGAACGGCGCCCGCACCGCGGTCTCCATCTTCATGCTCTCCAGCACGGCGACCGTCTGGCCGGCCTCGACCTCCTGCCCGGCCTGGACACGGACGGCGAC
>JAOPWO010000364.1 GCA_025965635.1 Modestobacter sp.
CGGTTCAGCGTGATCGGTCTGGGGGAGGAGTTCGCCACCAACCTGGGGCTGGACCACCGGCGGGTCGTCGCCGTCGGCATGGTCATCATCGCCGTGATCACGGCCGCGGTCCTGGTCACGGCGGGCATGATCCCGTTCCTGGGACTCGTCGTCCCCAACGTCGTCAGCCTCATCATCGGGGACAACGTGCGCCGGGCGATCCCGTGGGTCGCGGGCCTCGGGGCCGTGTTCGTCCTCGCCTGCGACCTGATCGCCCGCGTCGTGCGCTTCCCCTACGAGATCCCGCTGTCGGTCATCGTCGGCATCGCCGGTGCGGCGCTGTTCCTGTGGCTGCTGCTCCGGAGGCGGAGCCGTGCTCACTGACCCCGCTCCCACGGCGTCCGGTGCCCTGCCCGCCGCCGGGCTGCGCCGCACCCGGCTCGCTGCCTCCTGGTCGAGCCCCCGGGTCCGTCTCGCCGTGCTCGGCGGGGTGGTCCTGGTGCTGACCGCCGGCTACCTCGTCACCGACGTCCCCGGGTCGCTGGCCTTCGCGCTGAGGATCCGCGGCCTCACGGTGGTCGCGATGCTCGTCGTCGCGACAGCGGTCGGCGTCTCGACGGTGGTGTTCCACACGATCACGCAGAACCGCATCCTCACCCCCTCGATCATGGGGTTCGACGCGTTCTACGTGCTGATCTCCACCCTCATCGTGTTCTCCGCCGGCTCGGCGGCGTTCCTGGCGTCCGACCAGTTCACGCTGTGGCTCGTCCAGGTCGTGGTGATGGTCGGGTTCAGCGTGCTGCTGTTCACCTGGCTGTTCGGGGGGAAGCGACGCTCCATCCACCTCATGCTGCTGGTCGGCATCGTGCTGGGCACCTTCTTCCGCAGCTTCACCGAGTGGATGCAGCGCATGCTCGACCCGCTGGACTTCCAGGTGCTGTCGGACGCGATGTTCGCCTCCCTCACGCGGCCCGACGAGACGCTGCTGGCGCTCACCGCCGGCCTCGTCGCCCTGGGCTGCGCCATCATCGTGCCGCTGCTGCGCACCCTCGACGTCCTCACGCTGGGCGAGCCGGCCGCCGTCGGCCTGGGGGTGGACCACAAGCGCGTGGTGGTGGTCCTCTTCGTGGGCGTCTCGGTGATGATCGCCGCCTCGACGGCGCTGGTGGGGCCCATCCTGTTCTTCGGCCTCATCGTCGCCAACCTCGCGTACTCCTACGTGGGGTCCTTCCGCCACGTGCGGACGCTGCCCGCCGCCGTGCTCATCGGCATGGTCTGCCTGCTGGGGGGCCAGCTGGTCCTCGAACGACTGCTCGGTTTCGGCGGCACCCTGTCCACGGTCGTCGACTTCGCCGGCGGCCTGTTCTTCCTGCATCTCGTGCTTCGGAGAGGGGCGCGATGATCGCGCTGGAGAAGGTCACCAAGCGCTACGGCGGCCAGGCGGTGGTCGACGACGTCTCGATCGCGTTCGGCGGGGAGGGCGTGACGGCGCTCATCGGTCCCAACGGAGCCGGGAAGTCGACGCTGTTCGGTCTCGTCGGCCGCCTGCTCCGGGCCGACGTGGGCCGGATCACCGTGGACGGCATGGACGTCGGGTCGACGCCGTCCAGTGAGCTCGCCAAGGTTCTCGCGGTGCTGCGCCAGGACAACCACATCGCGGCGCGGCTGACCGTGCACGACCTCGTGGAGTTCGGCCGCTTCCCGCACTCGCGGGGACGGCTCACGCTGCACGACCGTGAGCACATCGAGAACGCGATCGGGTACCTGGAGCTCGACGCCTACCGGGACCGGTTCCTCGACGAGCTCTCGGGCGGGCAGCGCCAGCGGGCCTTCGTCGCGATGGTGCTCGCCCAGGACACCAGGTACGTCCTGCTCGACGAGCCGCTGAACAACCTGGATCTGCGGCACATGACCGAGATCATGCGGCTCGTCCGGCGGATGGCCGACGAGCTCGGCAAGCGGGTGGTCGTCGTGCTGCACGACATCAACTTCGCGGCCACCTACTCCGATCGCATCGTCGCTATGCGGAACGGCATCGTGGTGGCCGACGCCTCCGCGCGCGAGGTCATGCGCCCCGACGTGCTCGCCGCCGTCTACGACACCCCCGTCGACGTCCGCGAGATCGACGGCAAGCCGGTCGCGCTCTACTACGGCTGAAGCCTGGTCCCGTACCGGTTCCACGTGGAACAGCGTCAGAGGCCCAGCTCGGCCCGGATCTCCGCGTCGTGCTGCCCCACCCGGGGCACCGCGCCCACGGTGCCCGGCGTCGCGGAGAACCGCGGCGCCACGGCCGGCTGGACGACGCCGTCCACCTCGGTGAAGACGCCGCGTGCCCGGTTGTGCGGATCGACGGGAGCCTCGGTCAGCGACAGCACCGGGGCCACGCACGCGTCGGTGCCGGCGAACACCGCCCACCACTGCGCCCGGGTGCGCTCGGCGAACCGCTCGGTGAAGCGCCCCCGCAGGGCCGGCCAGGCCGCAGGGTCGGCCCGGTCGGGCAGGGTGGCGTCGTCGGCCAGCCCCAGGCCGTCGAGCAGTGCCGCGTAGAACTGCTCCTCCAGCGCGCCCACGGCCAGGAACTGACCGTCCGCGCACCGGTAGACGTCGTAGAACGGTGCCCCGGTGTCGAGCAGGTTGACCCCGCGCCGGTCGGTCCAGGCGCCGGTGGACAGCATCCCGTGCAGCATCGTGGACAGGACGGCGGTGCCGTCGACGATCGCCGCGTCCACCACCTGCCCCTCCCCCGTCGCCCGCGCGTGCAGCAGTGCCGCCAGCGCGCCCAGCGCCAGGAACATCCCGCCGCCGCCGAAGTCGCCCAGCAGGTTCACCGGCGGGGCGGGCCGCTGGTCCGGGCGCCCGGTGGCCCCCAGCGCACCGGTCAGCGCGATGTAGCCGATGTCGTGCCCGGCGGTCGGGGACAGCGGTCCGGTCTGCCCCCAGCCGGTCATCCGGCCGTAGACCAGCGCCGGGTGCGCGGCCAGCAGCTGGTCCGGCCCCAACCCCAGCCGCTCCATCACCCCCGGCCGGAAGCCCTCGAGCAGCACGTCGGCGCGCGCGGCCAGCGCCCGGACGACGGCCAGGTCCGCACCGTCCTTGAGGTCGAGGGCGATCGACCGCTTCCCGCGGTCCAGCAGCGACGGGCCGCCCAGCGCCCCGATCAGCCCGCCCCGGCTCCCCCGCCGGTCGACCCGCACCACGTCGGCGCCCAGGTCGGCCAGCAGCATGCCGCAGAACGGTCCCGGGCCGAGCCCGGCGAACTCCAGCACGCGTACGCCCCGCAGGGGGCCGGTTCCGCTGGTCACGGATGGCATGCTGCCCGATGTGATCGGCTACCTCGCCGCCGCGGTCGGCGGGGCGGTCGGCGCGCTCGGCCGGTGGGGCCTCGGAACGGTGCTGCCCTCCCCCGCCGGTACCTGGCCGACGGCCACGCTGACGGTCAACCTGACCGGGTGCCTGCTCATCGGTGTGCTGCTGGCCGTGCTGCCGGCCCGCGCCCCGGCCCACCGCTGGTTGCGACCGTTCCTGGCCACCGGCGTGCTCGGCGGCTGGACCACGTACTCGACCTTCGCCGTGGACGTCGTGCACCTGGCCGAGGCCGGCGCCTGGGGTGCGGCGGCGGGGTACGTGGTGGCGTCGGTGGTCGGCGGCGTGCTGGCGGTCGCCGCCGGGCTGACGCTGACCCGGGCGGCGCTCCGGTGACCCCGCTGCTGGTCGCGCTGGGCGCGCTGGTG
>JAOPWO010000413.1 GCA_025965635.1 Modestobacter sp.
CTGCGCCGCCCGTCCAGGCCCCTCAGCAGCGTGCGGACCCCGGGACCCGCCGGCTGCACCCGCAGACCGGGCCCGCCGTCGACCCCGCCCACCTGCACGGTGTCGCCGGCGAGGTGCAGGACGGGCGTGCCGGCGGGCAACAGCGGGTGCGGGCTCTCGGTCACCGCCGCAGGGTCGCAGGGCCGGCGCCCCGTGCGGGGGCGTCGTCCACAGCCCCCGGCCGGGAGCCACCCCGCGGGACCCCGGTTGGACACCGGGCGGGTGGACCGTTCAGGTTCCTTTCCCACAACCTGTGGACGGCGCTGTGGACACGGTGGGGACCCATCGGTGTGTCGCTGTGCACGGGGCCGGGAGAGAGCCGAGCCAGGTCGTCGTCGCACCCGCTCGGCAGGTCCCCGACCAGCGCGTCACCACCGCCTGGCCTGTGGACCGGGCGCCCGGCCACCCGAACGGGTGACGGCAGCGGGCGATCCGTCAACTGTCCGTGTGCTCGTGTCCACCACCGGGTGTCCTCGGGTGGGCCGGACCCGGGCTGCCGGTTACCGTGCGTGCGTGGATCTCCGACCCGACCGGCGTCAGCCCGGTGCCTCTGCCGTCCCCGCGGCCGGTACCCGGACGGCTGCCGGGAGCCGGGAGGCCGTGGAGGTGCGTCGCAGCCCGCGACGTCGCCGCACCGTCACCGCCTACCGGGAGAACGGCCGCACGGTGGTGCTCATCCCGGCGGCCTTCAGTGCCGCCGAGGAAGAGCGCTGGGTCGAGCAGATGGTCGCCAAGCTGGAGACCCGCGAAGAGCGTCGCCGGCGCAACCTGGCGTCCGACGGTGACCTCGTGGCCCGGGCCGCGGTGCTGTCGGAGGCCCTCTTCGCCGGCCGAGCGGTGCCCGCCAGCGTCCGCTGGGTCGACAACCAGAACCGCCGGTGGGGGTCCTGCACCCCCAGCGAGCGCACCATCCGGCTGTCCAGCCGGCTGCGTGGCATGCCGGAGTTCGTCGTCGACTACGTGCTCGTGCACGAGCTGGCGCACCTGCTCGAGCCCAGCCACGACGCCCGCTTCTGGGCGCTCGTGCACGCCTACCCGAGCACCGAGCGAGCGCTGGGCTTCCTCGAGGGCGTCGAGTTCGGCACCGCGTCGCCCGCTGGCGACGCCCCCGAGGGCGACGTCGAGGAGCCCGGCGACCGGGACTGACGGGGACCGCAGGTGCTCGGGCCCGCCCCGGGCGTGCGAGTAGGAGGAGGACGGGGTCCTCCTCCTAGCGTGGGGGCGTCGGCCCCTCGCCGCCGGTGTCGTCGGGGTCCTCGGGTGAGGACGCCGGCCCCTCCTCGGTGAGGTCGCCGGTGAGGTCGGTGAAGGCGTCCCGCACACCCTGCCGGGCGACGAAGTCCAACGGCTCGTCCAGGTCGTCCGACGTCGGCAGCAGGTCGGGATGCGACCACAGCCGGTCGCGGGTCGCCGTGCCGTGCTGCTGGCCCATCGCCCCCCACACGGTGCTCGCGTCGCGGAGCCGCCGTGGGCGGAGCTCCAGCCCGACGAGGGTTGCGAAGGTCTGCTCCGCCGGGCCGCCGGAGGCCCGGCGCCGCCGCATCGTCTCGGCCAGGGCCGAGTGCCCGGGCAGCCGGTTGGCCGCGGCGGCGCCGACGACGACGTCCACCCAGCCCTCGACCAGTGCCAGCAGGGTCTCCAGCCGGCGCAGCGCCATCTGCTGCTCCGGTGTCTCCTCCGGCTCGAGCAGACCGCTGCCGAGCAACCGCTGGATGCTCTCCGGGTCGCTGGGGTCGATCCCGCCCTCCATGCTGCCCATCGCCTCGGTCAGCCCGCGTTCGATCGCCTCCCGGTCGACGTGGATGCCCCGGGCGTAGGCGTGGACCGCGTCGGTGAGCTGCTGGCGCAGCCACGGGACGTGCGCGAACAACCGCTGGTGCGCGGCCTCACGGAGCGCCAGGAAGAGGCGTACCTCGTCCTCCGGGCGGTCGAGGCCCGCACCGAAGGCGGCCACGTTCTGCGGGACGAGAACCCCGGCGCCGCGCGGGCCCAGCGGCAGCCCGACGTCGGTGCTGGTGAGCACCTCGTCGGCGAGCTTGCCCAGCGCCTGGCCGACCTGGGCACCGAACATGACGCCGCCCATCTGGCCCATGATCCCGGCCATCGGGCCCATCATCGCCGTCGCCTCGGCGGGCAGGGCGCCGGTCATGGCGGCCACCACGCGCTCGGCGAGCGGGTCGATCAACTTCGCCCACTCGGGGAGCGTCTTCTCCACCCACTCGACCCGGGACCAGGCGAGCCCGTGGTCGATGCCCGAGGGCAGCTCGGTGGCCTCGTCCAGCCACAGGTCGGCCAGGCGCAGCGCCTCGGCGACGGCCGTCCGCTCCGCCTCGGAGGTGGGCTGGTGGCCGGCGGCGAGCTGGCTGATCGCGCCCTGGCGGGCGAGGTCCCAGTTGACCGGGCCGCCGGACCAGTTCATCAACTTCTGCAGCTCGGCGAACAGCGGCATCTTGGCGAACAGCTCCGGCGAGGAGCCGCCTGCGCCGGTGCCGCCGAAGAGGGCGCCGAGGCCGAACGGGTCGGCGGGGTTGCCACCGGGTTCGCCACGGCGCTCGGGATCACGATCGGGCAGCCCGAAGCCGAAGGGGACGTCGCTCATGTCCCCACCGTAGTCGCGCCGGACCGGCCGTGACCTCGCCCGCGGGCCCTGGGCGTACGCCCACGGCGGAGCTGCCCCACGCCGGCACAGCCGGGTCACCTACGCTCGCCGGTCGTGAGTCGTCGGAGCGCCGTCCTGGTCACCGGTGCGGTGCTGCTGCTCGTCTTCGGGGTGGTCGGGGCACTGCTGCCCGTGCCCTACGTCGCGCAGGTGCCCGGTCCCACCTTCAACACGCTGGGTGACATCGACGGCGAGCCGATCATCGCCGTCGAGGGCCGGGAGCGGAACGACACCTCGGGCAACCTGAACCTGACTACGGTGGGGGTGCCGCGGCGGGCGCTGACCCTGGTCGGCGCCGTCCAGGGCTGGTTCGACCGCGAGGTCACCGTGGTGCCGCGCGAGCAGGTGTACCCCTCGGGACAGACCGAGGAGGAGACCCAGCAGCAGAACCGGGACGCCTTCCTCACCTCCGAGCAGACCGCGCGGATGGCGGCGCTGGGCGAGCTCGGCTACCCGGAGAAGGTCGTCGTCCAAGAACTCGCGGAGGACTCGCCGTCGGAGGGCCGCCTCCTGGCCGGCGACGCCCTCGAGTCGGTCGCCGGCACCCCCACCCCGGACACCGGCGCGCTCACCGCGGCGCTGGCCGCGGTCCCGCCGGGGTCGACCGTGCCGGTCACCTACACCCGGCTCGGTGAGCCGGGCAGCGGGACGGTGACCACGACGGCCGCCGCCGAGGGGGACGGGTCGGCGCTGGGCGTGCTGGTGCTCGAGTCGCCGTACGCGCCGTTCACCGTCGACATCCGGGTCGACGACGTCGGCGGACCGTCGGCCGGGTTGATGCTGTCCCTCGGGATCATGGACCTGGTGGGTGACACCGACCTCACCGGAGGGGCGGTCGTCGCCGGGACCGGCACGATCACCGATGACGGCACCGTGGGACCGATCGGTGGCATCCCGCTGAAGCTGGTGTCCGCGCGCGAGATCGACGCCGAGCTGTTCCTCGTGCCGGCCGACAACTGTGCCGAGGCCGTGCGCAACGGGCAGCCAGGCCTCGCCATGGCCCGGGTGGCCTCGCTCGACGACGCACTCGCGGCCCTCGACGACCTGCGCGAGGGGCGGACCCCGGCCGCCTGCTGACCGCCGGCCCGGGTCACGGTCCGGCCGCGACCGGGTGCTCCCGGGGGTGGTGACGGGGCGCACCGTGGTGTGCTTGGGCTCCCGGGGAACCCGCCGCCGCCAACAGCAGTTGGACAGGCGGACCCCGGGCCTCCCGAGGGAGTCGAACTCGTGGCCCTCCCGGCCACTCCAGATCTGTGAGGAGACCGCTCGTGGCCATGCGGCCCCCTGTGCCGGTGCCGACGCTGTCCCGGCGCGCGAAGACGGTCATCGGCATCGTCGCCGTGCTGCTCGTGCTGTTCACCGTCATCGGCACGTTGACCAACGTCTACGTCGACTACCTCTGGTACGACGAGACCCGCTTCACCGAGGTCTTCTGGACCGAGGTGCAGACCCGCGCCCTGCTGTTCGCCGTCGCCGGCGTCGCGACCGGGGGGCTCACCGCCTTGGCGGTGTACCTCGCCTACCGGTTCCGCCCGACCTTCCGGCCGATGTCGCTGGAGCAGCAGAACCTGGAGCGCTACCGGCAGTCGCTGGAGCCCCGCCGCAAGACCGTGCTCACCGGTCTGGCCGTGGTGCTGGGCCTGTTCGCCGGGGTGACCGCCCAGGGCAGCTGGCAGACCTGGCTGACCTTCCGCAACGCCACCGACTTCGGCCGCACGGACCCGCAGTTCGGCAAGGACATCTCCTTCTTCGTCTTCGACTACCCCTTCTACCGGCTGGCGCTGGGCTTCGCCTTCGCGATCGTGATCCTTGCGCTGATCGGGTCGCTGCTCACGCACTACGTCTTCGGCGGGCTGCGCCTGCAGACGCCGGGGCAGAAGCTCTCCGCCGCCGCGCGCGTGCAGCTGTCGGTGCTGCTGGGCCTGTTCGTGGCGCTGAAGGCCGTGGCCTACTGGCTGGACCGGTACGGGTTGTCCTACTCCGACCGGGGCGGGTTCTTCACCGGCGCCTCGTACACCGACGTCAACGCGCTGCTGCCGGCCAAGAACATCCTGGTGTTCGTCGCGGTCATCTGCGCGATCGCGTTCTTCGCCAACATCCTGGTGCGCAACACCCTGCTGCCGGCCGCGGCGCTGGTGCTGCTGCTGCTGGCCAGCCTGGTCATCGGGGTGGCCTACCCGGCGATCGTGCAGCAGTTCGTGGTGCGCCCCTCGGCGGACCAGAAGGAGCAGGAGTTCACCGAGCGGGCGATCGGCTCGACGCTGGACGCCTACGGGCTGGACGACATCGACTACGTCCAGTACGCGCAGGACCAGACCTCGGGCGCCGACGCGGACGCCGCGGTGGCAGAGCTGCGCAACGACACGCAGACGATCCCGAACGCCCGGCTGCTGGACCCCAACGTGCTCTCCGACACGTTCACCGCGCGCCAGCAGATCCGCAACGTCTACGGCTTCCCCGAGAAGCTGGACATCGACCGGTACACCATCGACGGGGTGACCCAGGACTACGTCGTGGCCGTGCGCGAGCTCAACAGCGCCGGGCTGAGCGAGAACCAGGCCAGCTGGATCAACCGGCACACCGTCTACACCCACGGCAACGGCTTCGTCGCCGCACCCGCCAACCAGGTGGTCGCCGGGCAGGAGGGCGGCGAGCCGAACTTCACCACCGGTGACCTGCCCACCCGGGGCGACATCGAGGTGACCCAGCCGCGCGTCTACTACGGCGAGCTGATGAACGCCGGCGGCCAGGACGTCTACTCCGTCGTGGGCGGCACCGAGCCGCGCGAGTTCGACCAGCCCGAGGGCGGATCGGACGAGGGGCAGATCAACAGCACCTACGACGGTGAGGGCGGCGTCTCGATCGGCAGCTTCTTCCGGCAGCTGACCTACGCCATCCACTACCGGGAGCGGAACTTCATCCTCTCCGGGGCGGTCAACGACCAGTCCAAGGTGCTCTACGTCCGCGACCCGCTCGAGCGGGTGGAGAAGGCCGCGCCGTTCCTCACCGTCGACGGCGACCCCTACCCGGCGGTGGTGGAGGGGCGGATCCAGTGGATCCTCGACGGCTACACGACGTCGGACGCCTTCCCCTACGCCGAGCAGATGACCCTCGGTGAGGCAGCCCAGGACGCCCTGACCGGCACCGGCACCACGGCCCTGCCGAACGAGCAGTTCAACTACATCCGCAACTCGGTGAAGGCCACCGTCGACGCCTACGACGGCACGGTGACGCTGTACGAGTGGGACAAGTCCGACCCCATCCTGCAGACCTACATGAAGGCCTTCCCCGGCATCGTCGAGCCGCGGGAGTCGATGAGCGACGAGCTGGTCAGCCACGTCCGGTACCCCGAAGACCTGTTCAAGCTGCAGCGGGACGTGCTGACCCGGTACCACGTGTCGAACCCGATCGACTTCTACAACCAGAACGACCGCTGGCAGGTCTCGGCGGACCCGACGCAGAACACCGACGCGCTGCAGCCGCCGTACTACATCCTCGCCCAGCGCCCGGGTGACGAGGAGGCGAGCTTCCAGCTCACCAGCGCGCTGAACGCCTTTCAGCGGGACAACCTCTCCGCCTTCATCTCCGCCTCGTCCGACCCGGAGACCTACGGCGAGATCCAGGTCCTCCGACTGCCGGGGAACACGCCCTACCGGGGCCCCCGGCAGGTGCAGAACTCGTTCACCACGAACAACCAGGTCCGTCCCGACCTGACCCTGTTCAACAGCGAGAACTCCACCGCCGTCTTCGGGAACCTGCTCACCCTGCCGATCGGCAACGCCGGCCTGCTCTACGTCGAGCCGTTGTACGTGCAGGGCACGGGGGAGAACGCCTTCCCCTTGCTGCAGAAGGTGCTGGTGAACTACGCCGACCGGATCGGTTACGCCAACACCCTGTCCGAGGCGCTGGACCAGGTGTTCGGTGCGGGAGCCGGTGACGTCGCCGTCGACAGCGAGGGTGCCGCCGGGGGCGGTGGCGCGGTGGGCGAGCCGGTGCCCGAGCCGACGACGTCGGCGCCGACCAGCGGGGCGCCGTCGCCGCCGGCGGACGGCGGGACCGGGGACCCTGCCGCCCGGGACCAGGCGGTCGCGTCGTTGAACGCGGCGATCAACGACCTCGCCGACGCCCAGCGCGCCGGGGACTTCGCCCGGATCGGCCAGGCGCAGGCCGACCTGCAGGCCGCCGTGCAGGCCTACCAGGCGGCCACGGGGCAGACCTCGGCCCAGCCGACGGGCTGAGCCGGCCGGCACCGGCGCCCGCTGTGGCGCCGGTGCCGGACCCCCCGGCGGGACCGGTTTCCCGCCGTGTATGGTTGGTCCTACCGACGCGGGGTGGAGCAGCTCGGTAGCTCGCTGGGCTCATAACCCAGAGGTCGC
>JAOPWO010000167.1 GCA_025965635.1 Modestobacter sp.
TGGTCCCCGGACGCCGACGCCGAGGTGGACCCGGTCCCCGCCGCGAGCCCCGACGGCCGGGCGGTCATCCGGCACTCCACCGCGCACGTGCTCGCCCAGGCCGTGCAGGACCTGTTCCCCGGCACCCGGCTGGGCATCGGCCCGCCGGTGGAGAACGGCTTCTACTACGACTTCGACCCCGAACGTCCCTTCACGCCCGAGGACCTGCAGGCGCTCGAGAAGAAGATGACCGAGATCGTCCGGGCCGGACAGCACTTCGTCCGCCGGGAGATCGCCGACGACGAGGCGCGCGTCGAGCTTGCGCACGAGCCGTACAAGCTGGAGCTCATCGGGCTCAAGGGCGGCGCCGGTGACGCCGCCGAGGGGGCCGACGTCGAGGTGGGTGGCGCCCAGCTGACCATGTACGACAACCTCGACCCGCGCAGCGGCGACCGGGTCTGGACCGACCTGTGCCGCGGCCCGCACCTGCCGCGCACCAGCGCCATCCAGGCGTTCTCGCTGACCCGCAGCGCCGCGGCCTACTGGCGGGGGAGCGAGAAGAACCCGCAGCTGCAGCGTGTCTACGGCACCGCCTGGGAGAGCAAGGACGCGCACAAGGCGTACCTCGAGCACCTGGCCGAGGCCGAGCGCCGCGACCACCGCCGGCTGGGCGTCGAGCTGGACCTGTTCAGCTTCCCCGACGAGATCGGGTCCGGGCTGGCGGTGTTCCACCCCAAGGGCGGTGTCGTCAAGCGGGAGATGGAGGACTACGTCCGCCGCCGGCACCTCGAGGAGGGGTTCGACTACGTCGGCACCCCGCACATCAGCAAGCGCGGCCTGTTCGAGACCTCGGGACACCTGCCGTACTACGAGGAGACCATGTTCCCGGCCATGGAGCTGGAGAACAGCGAGTACTTCCTGAAGGCCATGAACTGCCCGATGCACAACCTGATCTTCCGGTCGCGCGGGCGGTCCTACCGCGAGCTGCCCCTGCGGTTCTTCGAGTTCGGCTCGGTCTACCGCTACGAGAAGTCCGGCGTCGTGCACGGCCTCACCCGGGTGCGCGGGCTGACCCAGGACGACTCGCACAGCTACGTCACCCCGGAGCAGGCGCCCGGGGAGGTCCGCCACCTGCTGGCGTTCGTGCTCGGCCTGCTGCGCGACTTCGGCCTCGACGACTACCACCTGGAGCTGTCCACCCGCGACGACTCGCCCAAGTTCATCGGCTCGGACGAGGAGTGGGCCACCGCGACCGCGGTGCTCGAGGACGCCGCCCGGGAGACCGGGCTGGAGCTCGTGCCCGACCCGGGCGGGGCGGCCTACTACGGCCCGAAGATCTCCGTGCAGGCCCGGGACGCCATCGGCCGCACCTGGCAGATGTCGACCATCCAGTACGACTTCAACCAGCCGGCCCGCTTCGGCCTGGAGTTCAGCGCGTCCGACGGCACCCGGCAGCAGCCGGTCATGATCCACTCGGCCAAGTTCGGCTCGATCGAGCGGTTCTTCGGGGTGCTCACCGAGCACTACGCGGGCGCCTTCCCGGCCTGGCTGGCCCCGGTGCAGGTCGTCGGCATCCCGATCACCGTCGAGCAGGTGGCCTACCTGACCGACGTGGCGCGGCAGCTGAGGGCTCGCGGCCTGCGGGTCGAGGTCGACGACTCCGACGACCGGATGCAGAAGAAGATCCGTACCGCGAGCAAGCAGAAGGTGCCCTTCGTGCTGATCGCCGGGGCCACCGACGCCGAGGCCGGCGCGGTGTCCTTCCGGTACCGGGACGGGTCGCAGCGCAACGGGGTGCCGGTCACGGACGCCGTCGAGCAGATCGCCGCCTGGGTCGCGGCCCGGCGCAACGGCGACCCGACCGCCGACGTCCCGGGGGAGGCCGGATGACCTCCGGCTCCCCGTCGCCCGTCTCCGCCGACGAGGGCGGCCCGACGACCCCGTTCGAGCACCTGTGGACGCCGTACCGGATGGCCTACATCCGGGGTGAGGGCAAGCCCACCGGCGACCACGACTGCCCGTTCTGCCTCATCCCCGCGATGACCGACGAGGACGGCCTGATCGTCGCCCGCGGCGAGACGGTGTTCGCGGTGCTCAACCTCTACCCGTACAACGCCGGTCACCTGATGGTCGTCCCGTACCGGCACGTGCCCGACTACACCGACCTGACGACGGCGGAGGTGGCCGAGCTGGGCGCTTTCACCCAGACGGTCATGCGGGTGGTGCGCGCGGTGACCGGCGCGCACGGGTTCAACATCGGCATGAACCAGGGCGCGGTCGCCGGGGCCGGCATCGCCGACCACCTGCACCAGCACGCCGTGCCGCGCTGGGGGGGCGACACCAACTTCATGCCGGTGCTGGGGCTGACCCGGGTCCTGCCGCAGGTGCTGAGCGAGACCCGCGCCCTGCTGGCCGAGGCGTGGCCCGGGCAGTGCGCGGCGCACGTCGGGCCGGCGTCGGCGCGGGAGGGCTGACGTGCTCGGTGTCAACCTCCGCCCGGCCGTCGCCCGCTTCTGGCGACCGGTGGTGGGCGGGCTGGTCAAGGCCGGGGTCACCGCCGATGCGGTGACCCTCACCGGCACGCTGGGGGCGGTCGCCTCCGCGGCGTTCCTGATCGGCACCGGCCGGCTGTTCTGGGGCGCGTTCGCGGTGACCGTGTTCGTGCTGCTGGACATGCTGGACGGCGCGCTGGCCCGGGCCCGGGGCGGCGGCTCGCTGTTCGGCGCGGTGCTGGACTCCACCGGTGACCGGGCCGCCGACGCCGCCATCTTCGGCGCGCTCGTCTGGTGGTTCTCCGGTTCCGGCGACAACCGGCTGATCGTGCTGCTGGCGCTGCTCTGCCTGGTCCTGGGGGTGCTCACCTCCTACGTGAAGGCGCGCGCCGAGGGCGTGGGCGTCCCGTGCGACGTGGGCGTGGTCGAGCGCACCGAACGGCTCATCCTGGTGCTGGTCGGCACCGGTTTCACCGGGCTCGGCATCCCCTACGCGCTGCACGTGGCGCTGTGGGTGCTGTTCGTCGGCAGCGCGGTCACCGTCGGGCAGCGGTTCATCGCGGTGTACCGGGGCTCCCGCGGACGGCGGCTGCCGATGGACCCGCCGTCCGCGCCGGCATCGCCCTCCCCGTCCTCTCCCGCGCCGTCGTGACCGGCGCCGGCGGCCTGCGGGAGCGGCTCGCCGACGCCGGCTACGCGGCGGGCTGGGCTGCGGTGCGGCGGCTGCCCGACGGGCTGGCACGGGTGGCGTTCCAGGCCGGCGGCGATCTCGCCGCCCGGCGGGGCGGCCGGGGCGTCCGCCAGCTCCGGGCCAACCTCGGCGTGGTGACCGGCGGCCGGCTGGACGACGACGCGCTCGACGCGCTCACCCGGCGGGCGATGCGGTCCTACGCCCGGTACTGGCGGGAGGCCTTCCGGCTGCCCGCCATGGACCCCGTCCGGGTCCTCGCCGTCGCGCACCTCGACGGCCGGGAGCACCTCGAGGCCGCCCGCGCGGCCGGTCGCGGCATCGTGGTCGCCCTGCCGCACAGCGGGAACTGGGACGTCGCCGGGCTGTGGCTCGTGGACTGGCTGGGTGGGCCGTTCCTCACCGTCGCCGAGCGGCTGCGGCCGGAGTCGCTGTACCGCCGGTTCGTGGCCTACCGGGAGGGCCTGGGCATGCGGGTGGTGCCGTTGACCGGCGGGCAGCGCCCCAGCTCGACCGTGCTGCGCGAGTGGCTGGCCGGCGGGGGGACCGCCTGCCTGCTCGTCGACCGCGACCTGTCCGGCGGCGGGGTGCCGGTCAGCTTCTTCGGGCGGCCCAGCACGATGCCCGCCGGGCCGGCGCTGCTGGCCGCGCGGACCGGAGCGGCGCTGCTGCCGGCGGTCTGCCGGTTCGACGGCG
>JAOPWO010000450.1 GCA_025965635.1 Modestobacter sp.
CCGACATCGCGGCCTCCACCGAGGCGCGGGCCGCCTCGCCCGCCGGGCCGCTGGCGTACAGCCGGTCCAGCGCGGCCCAGCCCTCGGCCGGCGGGGCCGCCGGGTCCAGCCCCAGGGCGACGTCGACGACGCCCCCGTGGTTCTGGAAGTTGGCCAGCGAGTTGGCCGCGACCGTGACCGCCATGGGACGGCGCTCGATCTCGTAGCTGTCCAGCAGGGGTACCAGCTCCGGGTCGGCCAGGGCGGCGGCGAGCTTCCAGGTCAGGTTGTGCACGTCCTGGACCCCTGTGTTCAGGCCCAGGGCGCCCCACGGCGGGATCCGATGGGCGGCGTCACCGGCCAGGTGCACCCGCCCGACGCGGAATCGGTCGGCGACGACCGAGCGGATGTACCAGTGGCTCACCGAGTGCAGCTCGACGGCCAGGCCGGGTAGTCCGAGGGAGCGCAGGATCCGGTCGCGCATGTCCGCGTCGTCGAATCGGGCCGGGTCGCCGGGCAGGAAGGCGCAGGCGAACACCCACTCACGGGAGGCGCCGCGCTCGTCCCAGGGGCCGAGGTGGTACAGGTAGCCGCTGCCGATGGAGCCGGCGTGGTCGGGGTTGACGAACCAGTGGATCAGGCAGCCCGGGTCGGGGAGGTGTGCCGAGAGGTCCGCGGAGAAGTGGGCGCTGACCATGTCCAACAGGTTGGTGGGCCCGGTGTCACCGATGCCGAGCAGGCCGCCGACCGTGCGTCCGCCGTCGGCTGCCACCACGTGGTCCGCCTCGACGGTGTGGGTGCCGCCGTCGGCGGTCCGGGAGGTGACGGTGACGGTGTGCCCCTCGGGGTCCGACAGGCCGGTGACGTCGGCCCCGAACCGCAGGTCGGCGGTGGAGTACTGGCGTGCTGCCTCGAGCAGCAGCGGTTCCAGGCGGATCTGCGGCAGCATCGCGTACCGGCTCGGGCTCGCCGCGGCGTACTCCTCGGCGTAGGCGCCTCCTCCCCACGCGTCGCGCACCGCGATCCGGCGGCCGTGCAGCGGGGTCGGCCCGCCGAACGACGTGTACCAGCCGGTACGGCCCACCGTCTCCGGTGGTGCGGACCGGGCGCGCACCTCCTCCTCGATGCCCATCGCGCGGAACACCTCGATCGTCCGCTGGTTGAGCCCCACGGCCTTCGGGTGGATCGACGTGCCGGGGTGCCGTTCGAGCAGCACGTGCGACACGCCGAGCCGGCTGAGCAGCACCGATGCGGTGAGTCCCACTGGGCCGCCGCCGACGATGGCGACCGGCACGCGGGTGTGGGAGTCAGGCAGGACGGGCATCGACGGTCTCCTCTGGTGTCGTGGCCGACGGTCGCCCGGCCGCGGCACGCCGCGGCCGGACCCGGCGGGTCAGGCCTGCGCCAACTCGGCCGGTGCGGAGGCGGGCCGGAAGTGCGGCATGACCTCCCTCGCGAACAGTTCGGTGTTGCGGCGGACCAGCTCCGCGGGCATGTCCCCGATGGCCAGCATGGTCATCATCTGGCCGAAGCCGAGTTCGTCCCGGAGGTCGGCGATCCGCTGCCGCACGGTCTCCGGACCGCCGACGATGACGTACCCCTCCTCGACCAGCTCCTCGAACGGGATCTGCGGGTAGGGCTTCATCCCGGAGCGCAGCAACCCCTTCATGGCCGGCCGGGACATGTAGCCCGGCGGGAAGACGATCTCGGCACTCTGCCGCAGGCCCCGGTGGAACAGCCACTCGACGTACGACCGGGCCTCCCGCATCGCCGAGGCGTCGTCCTCCCCGATGAACAGTGGAGTTGCCAGGGCGATGTTGTCGGGGTCGGGCTCGTAGCCGAGGTCGGCGGCGGCCTTGCGGTAGCCGTCGAACCACGTCTTCACGATCCGGGTGGGCGCGTAGACCGACACGTACATGTAGCGGTTCTCCGCCACCCAGCGCATCGTCTCGGGGCTGCCGGCACCCGGCACCGCGATGGGCGGGTGGGGCGACTGCAACGGTCGAGGCCAGATGTTGACGTACCGGTACTCGTAGTGCTCGCCGTACCACTCGAACGGCCCAGGGGTCGTCCAGGCCTTCTTCACCAGGTCGTGCGCCTCGTTGAACCGGGAGCGGGACTCGGCCGGGCTCACGCTGTGCGCGTAGTGCTCCCAGCCGATGCCACGCACGAAGCCGGAGACGAGCCGGCCGTTGGTCAGGTGGTCGAGCATCGCGATCTCCTCGGCCACCCGCAGGGGGTTGCCACGCAACGGGAGTGCGTTGCCCAGCACCATGATCCGGGAGCGCGAGGTCCGGCGGGCGAGCGCGGCGGCCATGATGTTCGGTGACGGCATCATCCCGTAGCCCGACTGATGGTGTTCGTTGACGACGATGCCGTCGTAGCCGAGCTGGTCGGCGTACTCCAGTTCGTCGAGGTACCGGTGGTAGAGCTCCACGCCGCGCGCTGGGTCGAAGTGGCTGTTGGACATCGTCAGCGACATCGACGGGAACTTCTCCACGTCGTCGAAGTCCGGCGGCAGGTACGGCCAGGGCATCAGGTGGAACCAGTTGAACTTCACGGCAGGTCCTCCGGGGGTCGGGTGGCCGGTCGGCCGAGGGCGGTCAGTCGGTGAGGAAGTCGATGACCGTCGCGGCCACCGCGTCAGGTCGCTCGCCGTACAGGGCGTGGCCGCAGTCAGGGACCACCACCAGCTGGGCGCCCGGGATGCCGGCGGCGTACCGCTCGCAGTGCAGCCGCGGGACGATCGCGTCGTGCTCGGCAGCCACCACACGGGTGGGGGCGCTGACCCGCCGCAGCCGGCGCTCGAGCTTCGGGTCGTTGAGGAACGGCCGCCAGCCGTAGCGCGCCAGCGCCCCCATGTCCCGGTAGCTGCGCAGGATGTCGTCGACACCGGGCTGCACCCCGAGAACCGCCTCCACCATGGCGGGATCGGAGAACAGCGCCCGGACCAGTTGCGGGGGCGTGAGGATGAACAGGTCGGCCACGGGCGCCTCGGGCACCCGGAGACCGACCGGGGCCATCAGCACGATCTTGCGGAACCGCTCCGGTGAGTGGACGGCGAGCGCCGCCGCGACCCACCCGCCGAAGGAGGCGCCGACGAGGTCGACCCGGTCGAGCTCGAGCCGGTCCAGCACGTCGAGGTAGTGGTAGACGAGGTCGTCGACGGTGCCGACCTCGGGGAGGTCGTCGGAGAGCCCGAAGCCGGGATGGTCGGGGGCGATCAGGTCGAAGCGCTCGCTGAGCCGCTGGTGGAAGGGGTTCCACTCGCCGGCGCCGCCGGCGGCGTGCAGGAAGAGCACCGGGTCACCGGCCCCGGCACGGAAGAGGCTGATCGAGCCGCTCCCCATCTCCATGCGGCTCGCCGGGACGGTCCCCGGCTCCTGGGCGGTCTGGCTCACGGTTCCTCCTGTGGCCTCGGACAGGCGCACGTGATCTGCACCACTGGTCGACAGGAACGCTAGGGAGGGGACGCAGGCCGGGCCAAGCCGCTTCCTGCAGCTCTCCGGGTCAATTCCCGCAGTCCCCGTGCTCGCCGCCGGGCAGGCGCACGGTGTGCTTGACAGCACCCCGGCCGGTCAGCACGCTCCCCCCACGGTCAGGCGACGGAGGTGGGCGTGGGAGTGGTCGGCGAACGCCCCCACGCGGACCGCGCCGCCCCGGACCCGGCGGCGCTCCGGTCGCCGGGCAGCGGCCCCACGGCCGCCTTCTCGTCCACCGATCCGGACGAGACCGAGCTGCGCACCGAGGAGCTGCTGCAGTGCGGGCACACGATGCAGTTGCTGGAGGGGGACACGCCGTTCCGGGGCCGGGTCGAGTTCGCCCGGGTCGACGGCTGCTGCCTGATGGCCTCCTCCTACGGCGCGCCGGTGGAGGTGACCTGCGTGCCGCCGATCCCGTGGATCACCGTCAGCTTCCTCAGCGGGGGGACGGCGGTGTTCGAGCAGCCGGGGGCGGAACCGGTGGAGGTCGGCGCTGGTCGGGGCGGTGTGCTGTCCTACGACCGGGTGGTCCGGATGCGCTGGTCCCCCGGGGTGGAGCAGGTGATGGTGGCGGTCCGCCGGGACCGGGTCATCGACTTCCTGGGCCGGGTCCTGCAGGCCGACCCCCGCCAGCCGCTCCGTTTCCAGACGGCGCTGGAGACGGCCGGCGACGGCCGCGGTGTGGTCGCCGCGGCGTCGGCGATGCACCGCGGGCTGCGGCTGGCCGGCGCAGCGGGGCCGGCGCCCGCCCTGGCAGCCGAACTCGAGCACGGGCTCATCTCGGCGCTGCTGCTGGGCCAGCCGCACAACTACACGGAGGCGCTGTTCGCGCCCGCGCCTCCGCCGTCGTCGCGGGTGGTCGACCGGGTGCTGGAGCTGATCGAGTCCTCTCCTGCGGCCCAGCTCACGGTGGCGGACCTCGCTGCGGCCGCCGGGGTGAGCGCCCGGTCGCTGCACGACGCGTTCCGGCGCCGGCACGGCGCCTCCCCGATGGCCTATGTACGGCAGCACCGGCTGGCCCGGGCCCGGGACGAGCTCTGCCGACTGGGCCCGGACCGGACCACCGTCACCGCGGTGGCCCTGCGACACGGCTTCACGCACGGCGGCCGGTTCGCCACCGCCTACCGCGCGCGCTATGGCGAGTCGCCCTCGCAGACGCTGCGCCGCAGTTGAGCGGCGGCTCCGTCCTCAGACCGGGCGGGCCAGCAGCTCCTGGAGTGCCTGGTCGATGAACTCGTTGTCGGCCGGGTGGAGGCCCAGCCCGCCGAAGTGCCCGTAGATGGTGGGGATGACCCGGACCTCACCGTTCGGGATGAACTGCGACGCCCACTCCTCGTCCTCCGGCGGGAAGTACAGGTCGGTCCGCGCCGGCAGAGCCAGCAGCGGGCAGCGGATGGACCGCAGTGCCGCTTCGGTGTCGCCGTCGAAGCCCGGGGTCTTCCCGACGTCGCCGTGCTCCCAGGTCCACAGCATGCCCAGCAGGTCGTTGGGGTCGCGGTCGTCGAGCCAGAAGCCCTCCCAGAAGCCGACGAGGAAGTCCTCGAGCGACGAGAAGCCCATGGCCCGGTACTCCCGCTGCCAGTAGAAGGCCTGGGAGAGGCCCCAGCCGGCGTAGATGCGGGCGAAGGCCCGCAGCCCCACCGTGGGCAGCGCACCGGGGGGGTAGCGCCCCGAGTCGAACACCGGGTCGGCCGTGAGCGCCGCGCGCAGGCTCTTGAGGAACACCTGGTTGTGCTCACTGGTCCGCGACGAGCCGACGATGGGCGCGGCCCGCTTCACCATCCCGGGGTGGCTGACCGCCCACTGGTAGGTCTGCCCGGCGCCCATCGAGGAGCCGAGCACCAACTCCACCGACTCGATGCCCCACTTCTCGGTGAGCAGCCGGTGCTGGACCTCGACCTGGTCGTAGAAGGTGACCGGCGGGAAGTTCGGCCCGTCGTAGGGCGGCGGGGTGTTGCTGGGTGAGGTGGACAGGCCGTTGTTCAGCTGGTTCGGGACGACGATGAAGTACTTGTCCGGGTCCAGCGCCTTGCCCGCCCCGACCGTCCAGTCATTGGCGTCGTGCCAGGCGCTGAACCAGGTCGGATGGACGATCACGTTGGACTTGTCCGGGGCCAGCGTGCCGTAGGTCCTGTACGCCAGCTGCGCTCCGCGCAGGGTCGCCCCGCCCTGGAGGACGACGTCCCCGAGGGCGAAGGTCTCGTGGTCGGTGGGTCGTGGCACGGCTGCTCCTGAGGCTCGAAAGGGGACCGGGCCGGGGCTGACGGGCTATGCAGGCTGGACGTCGGCGGTCTCGTCGAGGAGCTCGACCGGGTCGCCCAGCGAGATCCCGCCCGGCCGGTCCACGGTGGCGTACATGCCGAGGATGACCGCCCCGGAGTCGGGGTTCTCGTTGGTGACCACGCAGCGTGGTACCGGACCGATCACCTGCACGGTGGCCCCGCCGATCCGGACGCGCCGGCCGGCCCAGGTGTCCTCCTCGTGCACGTCGCAGCCCTCCACCTCGACCAGCATCCGGAACCGGCGGTGGTCCAGGCGCTCGCCGTCGGGGGTGACGCTGCGCAGGTGCTCGAGGGTCGCCGACGAGA
>JAOPWO010000459.1 GCA_025965635.1 Modestobacter sp.
TTCGGCGGCAACTACCGGCTCATCGACTTCGTGCTCTCCAACCTGGTGAACGCCGACATCCGGCGGATCGCGGTACTCACCCAGTACAAGAGCCATTCCCTGGACCGGCACATCACGACGGTCTGGCGGATGTCGACGCTGCTGGGCAGCTACATCACGCCGGTCCCGGCGCAGCAGCGGCTCGGGCCGCGCTGGTACACCGGCAGCGCCGACGCGATCTACCAGAGCCTCAACCTGATCTACGACGACCGGCCGGAGATCGTCGTCGTCTTCGGTGCCGACCACGTGTACCGGATGGACCCGGCGCAGATGATCCAGCAGCACCTGGACACCGGTGCCGGGGTGACCGTCGCCGGGCTCCGGGTGGCGCGCAAGGAGGCCACCGAGTTCGGTGTCATCGACGCCGACGCCGACAACAAGGTGCGCGGGTTCCTGGAGAAGCCGGCTGACCCGCCGGGGCTGCCCGGGTCGCCGGAGGAGAGCTTCGCCTCCATGGGCAACTACGTGTTCAACACCGACGCGCTGCTCGAGGCGCTGCGGGCGGACGCCGAGGACGAGGACTCGGTGCACGACATGGGCGGGTCGATCATGCCGATGATGGCCGACGCCGGCAGCGCCTACGTCTACGACTTCAGCACCAACATCGTCCCCGGTGCCACCGAGCGGGACCACGCCTACTGGCGCGATGTCGGGACGATGGACTCCTACTACGACGCGCACATGGACCTGCGGTCGGTCACCCCGATCTTCAACCTCTACAACGACCGTTGGCCGATCTACACGCTGCCGCCGCAGTTCCCGCCGGCCAAGTTCGTGCTCGGTGGCCGCGCCGAGGAGTCGATGGTCAGCGCCGGGGTGATCATCGGCGGCGGGTCGGTGCTGGGCTCCGTCGTCTCGCCGGGAGTGCGGCTGGAGCGGGGTTCGCAGGTCGAGGACAGCGTGCTGATGGACGGTGTGCAGATCGGCGAAGGTGCCGTCGTCCGCCGGGCGATCCTGGACAAGAACGTCGTCGTCCCGCCCTGGGCGCGGATCGGCGTCGACCTCGACGCCGACCGCGAGCGCTACCACGTGAGCGCCGGCGGCGTGACGGTGCTGGGCAAGGGCGCCCGCGCGATCGTGTAGGGGCCGGTCGTGGAGGACGTCGCGTGTTCGCTCCGTTGGTCGTGACGCTGCTGCTCGGTGACGAGGCGCAGCAGCGGTTCGACCGGTTGCGGGCCGCGTACTTCCCGCCTGGGCGCAACCACCTCAGCGCGCACGTGACGCTGTTCCATGCCCTGCCCGGCGAGCACTTGGCCGAGGTGCGGGGCGTGCTCGCGGAGGCCGCCACCCGGACGCCGTTCGCGGTGACGGTCAGCCGGGTCCGGTTCCTGGGGCGAGGCGTGGCCTACGAGCTCGAGGCCGCCGAGCTCACCGGCCTGCGCGCCGCGCTGGCCGCACGGTTCGATCCGTGGCTCACCCGGCAGGACCGGCAGCCGGGTCGGCCGCACCTCACGGTGCAGAACAAGGTCGACCCGCAGGTCGCCCGGGCGCTGCACGCCGACCTGGCTGCGTCCTTCACGCCCGAGGAGGTCCCCGCCCGCGGGCTCGGGCTGTGGCACTACCTCGGCGGTCCCTGGCGGGCCGAGGCGGAGTTCGCCTTCACCCGGCCCCCTGACGAGCCCCGGTCCCCTCACCCCGCGCCAGCGCGGGGCGAGCCCCTGGACCGGGGCTAGCGGCGCTTGGAGGCGACCAGCAGTCCGGTGCCGACCGGCAGGACGGCGGAGATCAGCGTCTCGTCCTCGCGGACCGTGCGGGCGATCTCCCGCCAGGCGACCGACTGACGGTCGCGGGCGGACCGGTCGGCGATCTTGCCGTCCTCGAGCACGCCGGAGCAGACCAGCGAGCCGCCGGCGCGCACCAGGCCCAGCAGCACGGCGAGGTGCTCGGAGTAGTCGGCCGGCGGCCCGGAACAGGTGACCAGGTCGTAGGCCTCTGACGACAGCCGCGGCAGGACCTCCGCCGCGGTTCCGAAGATCAGCCGGGTCCGGGAGTGGGGGATGCCGGCGTCGCCGAACGCCCGGCGCGCGGCGCGCAGCTCCGCCGGGTCGCCGTCCAGCACGGTGAGGACGCCGTCGGGGCGCATGCCGCGCAGCAGCCACAACCCGGTCACCCCGCTGCCACTGCCGAGCGACACCACGCCGCGGGCGTCGACGCTGGCAGCCAGCACGGAGAGCAGCGCGCCGACCGCCGGCTCGATCGGAGCCCGGGCGCCGAACGCCGCAGCCGAGGTCGCCGCCCGGTGTCGGGCCGCGGCCTGCGCGGGTGACTCGGCCGCGTAGCCGTCGGCATAGGCGGCGGCGTCCTGCCCGGGGCCGCCCGGCGGCGGCGGTCCGGCGGCGCTGGTCACTGGGCGAGGGTAGTGGGCGGCTCCGACCGCGTCCCGCCGGTGGGGCCGTCGCCGGCCCAGTCTGGCAACTACCTGTGGACGTCGGATGTGGGGAACACCGGCGCGTCCACCGTCCGTTGATCCGGACGTGCGTCTCTCGCGTGCCACCAGTCCCCGCTCCACCGCCACTCCGGCTGGGGAGGTCACCGGGGCCGCGGTCTGCGATCCTGGTGCCGTGCCCGAACCCAGCGTCGCGAACGGCCAGCCGGGGCTGCTCCCTGTGTCGCCGGCCGTCGAGCCCGAGCCCGCCACGCTGTCCGCCGGTGCCGCTGAGAACTGGATCGCCCCCACCTGGGAGCAGGTCGTGCGCGACCACTCGGCGCGGGTGTACCGGCTGGCCTACCGGCTCTCGGGCAACCAGCAGGACGCCGAGGACCTCACCCAGGACACCTTCGTCCGGGTCTTCCGCTCGCTCGCCGACTTCTCCCCGGGCACCTTCGAGGGCTGGTTGCACCGGATCACCACGAACCTGTTCCTCGACATGGTCCGGCGCCGGCAGCGGATCCGCTTCGACGCCCTGCCCGAGGACACCGAGCGGCTGCCCGGCGCGGCGCCCTCCCCGGAGCAGGTGTACGTGGACACCCACCTCGACCCGCAGGTGCAGGCCGCGCTGGACGCGCTCTCCCCGGAGTTCAGGGTGGCCGTCGTGCTGTGCGACATCGAGGGCCTCACGTACGAGGAGATCGCCGCAACCCTGGGCATCAAGCTCGGCACCGTCCGCAGCCGCATCCACCGCGGGCGCGTGCAGTTGCGCGAGGCACTCGCCCACCTGGCCCCCAACCGTGGTCGTGCCCCGGTGACCGCGCCATGAGCATGGTCGAGAGCCACCTGGCCCAGGAGGCGATCGCCGCCCTCGTCGACGGCGAGCTGTCCGGCGGCGCCGCCGGCCGGGCCGCCCGACACCTCGGCGGCTGCGTCCAGTGCCGGATGGCCGTGGGTGCGCAGCGCGAGGCCAAGGCCGCCCTGCAGGCCCCGGAGGACGTCGCCGTCCCCGGTGACCTGATGTCCCGGCTCCGGGCCATCCCCTTCACCGTCGAGATGCCCTCCGGGGGCCTCGGCGGCGGCACGCTCACCGCCGGCCGCGACGGCCTCACCAGCACCGACGCGCGCGGCGCCTGGTCGATCCCGCTGACTCCCGAGCCGGTACCCCCCGCGGCGCACCCGCACCGCTGGCTCCGCCGGGGCATGACCGGTGCGCTGGCCGGCCTCGGCATCGGGGTCGCCGTGCTCGCCGTCGGGCTGCCCGCCGGTGATCGTCCGACCGACGACGTGCCACCTCCCGGCTCCCTGGCCGGTGCGGTCCGCCAGTCGCCACCGGACGAGCGCACCGAGATCGTGCCCCCCGTGGTGCGCACGCTGACCGTCGGCACGAGCACCGGTCTGGCCTCCGGCGGGACGCCCTGACCGAGGGCCCCGGCACGGACCCGGCGCGCTCGTCGACGGCTGCGGAGCGGGTCGGTCCGCCGGCCCCGGTCGCCGCGGACGACGCCGTCTTCGCCCGGCCGGACGGAGCCATCGGGAGCTTCGACCGCCCGCCGGACCGACCCGGCCCGGCGGCCACCGCACTGCCGTCCCCACCCCCGGGTGAGCAGGCCGCCTTCGGCCGACCGGCCATGGTCGCCGGGTCGTTCGCCACCGACCGGCCGGTCCCCCCGCCCCGGTCGGCGCCGCCCCCGCCGCCCGAGGCGG
>JAOPWO010000470.1 GCA_025965635.1 Modestobacter sp.
GGCGCGGACGAGGTCGTCGTGATCGGCGGTGCCCCGGACGCCGACGAACGGGGTGCCCGGTTCGCGGCCGCCCGCGGGGGCCCGGTCGACGTCGTCCTCGACGCGGTCTCCGGGGCAGCGGCCACCGCGGCGTCCCGGGCGACGTGGCCGAGTTCTCCTCGTCGGTGCTGCGCAGCCGGTCGGCCGACGTCCTCGGCTCCACGAACAACGCCCTGCGGGGCGAGCACGACGAGCTGCCCCCGGACCGGGTGGGTGAGGCCGGGGCACGCACCGCCCGCGGTGCCGGCGCCCGGGCCGTCGGGCTCCCCGCGGCACCGTTCCGAGCACGGACGGACGTGGTCCTTGACACACCCTCCGACCGTCGGGCACTGTCCCCGTGTCCGCAGCGCGGACAGTTGTCCACGATTGTCGCCGCCGCAGGGTCTGTGGCGCTGGAAAGGACCCTCCCGAGATGACGACGACCGCCCCAGTCCCCACGTACGACGAGGACATCTACGCGGACGAGGCGCTCCTCGAGCCCTACGAGCACTACCGCCGCCTGCGCGACCTCGGCCCGGCCGTCTGGCTGCAGCGGCACGGCGCCTACGCGGTCACGCGGTACGCCGACGTGAAGGCCGTGCTGGCCGACGGCGAGACCTTCAACTCGGCCAACGGCATCGCGCTCAACGAGCCGGCCAACTCCGCGATCCTCGGCTGCACGCTCGCCAGCGACGGTGAACTGCACGCGCACCTGCGTCAGGTCGTCGCCCACCGGCTGACCGCGCGCTCGCTGCGCCCGATGAAGGACCTCGTCACCGAGAAGGCCGACGAGCTGGTCGAGATCCTCGTGGCCCGCGGGTCCTTCGACGCCATCACCGACCTGGCCCGGGCGCTGCCGCTGTCGGTCGTCCCCGACTTCATCGGCTGGCCGCAGGAGGGTCGCGAGCACCTCCTCCGCTGGGCCGGCGCCAACTTCGACTCCTTCGGCCCGGTCAACGAGCGCGTGGAGAAGGCCTTGCCGCAGTGCGGCGAGATGGCGGCCTTCGGCGCCGAGATCGTCCGCACCGGCAACGTGCTGCCCGGCAGCCTGGGCGCCAGCGTGCTCGAGGCCCGCGACCGCGGGGAGGTCACCACCGAGCAGACGATGATGCTGATGCTCGACTACCTGGCCCCCTCGCTGGACACCACGATCAGCGCGGTCGGCAGCGCGATCTGGCTGTTCGGGCAGTACCCGGACCAGTGGGACCTCGTCCGCAACGACCCCGGCCTGGTCCCGAACGCGGTCAACGAGGTGGTCCGCTTCGAGTCGCCGATCTCCTCCTTCGGCCGGCTGGTCACCCGGGACACCGAGATCGACGGGGTGCCGATACCGGCCGGTTCGCGCGTCGTCGTCAACTACGCGTCGGCGAACCGCGACGAGCGCAAGTGGGACCGCCCCGACGAGTTCGACGTGACCCGCCGCGACGCCGTCCACCAGCTCGGCTTCGGCTTCGGTGAGCACGGCTGCGCCGGGCAGGCACTGGCCCGGATGGAGAGCGAGTCGCTGCTCACCGCGCTGGCCCGCTCGGTCACCCGCTTCCACCTGGGTGAGCCGGAGCGGGCGCTGAACAACCTGATCCGCTCGCTCGGAGCGCTGCCGGTCACCGTCGAGACCGCGGGCTGACGTGGCCGACCAGGAGTCGGTGCTGGTCGTCGGGGCCGGTCCGGTGGGCGCGCTGAACGCCCTCGGGCTGGCCCGGGCCGGTGTCCCGGTCACCCTGGTCGACCGCGCGCCGGGCGTGGCCCGGTCGCCGCGGGCGGCGGTCTACCACTGGTCGGTGCTGGACGGGCTGGAGCGGCTCGGCGTCTACGAGCAGGCCGTCCGCCGCGGGTTCCTGAAGCAGGACTACGAGTACCGGGTGCACGCCACCGGCGAGCGCATCCGGTACGGCCTGAGGTCGCTGGAGGAGCTGGTCGCGCATCCGTACAACCTGCACCTCGGGCAGCACGTGCTGGTGGAGGTCGTGCTGGCCGAGCTGGCCCGGTTCGGCCACGCCGAGGTGCGCTGGGGCAGCGAGCTGGTCGACCTCGACCAGGACGGCGATCACGTCCGGGCCACGCTCGCCGGCCCCGGGGGCACCACGACCCTCGCCGCCGGCTGGCTGATCGGCGCAGACGGCGCCGGCAGTGGTGTCCGGCGCGCGCTGGGCATGGAGTTCGAGGGCACGACCTGGCCGGAGCGGTTCGTCGCCACGAACGTCCGGTACCCCTTCGCCGAGCGCGGCTTCGCCCAGACCACCTTCCTGGTCGACGACGTCTACGGCGCGGTCATCGCCAAGCTCGACGACAGCCCGGGCGGCGGCCTGTGGCGCTACACGTACTGCGAGGACGCCGCCCTGCCCGAGGACGAGGTCCTCGAACGGATGCCCGGGTTCCTCGACGCCGTGCTGCCCGACCCGACCGGGTTCGAGCTGGTCGCCTTCGCGCCCTACCGCATGCACCAGCGCGCGGCGCCGCGCTTCCGGGAGGGGCGGGTGCTGCTGGCCGGGGACGCCGCGCACGCCACCAACCCCACCGGCGGGCTCGGCCTGACCGGTGGCCTGTTCGACACCTTCGTGCTGCAGGAGGCGCTGGCCGCCGTCGTGCAGGGCCGCGCGGGGGAGGAGGTGCTCGACGAGTACGCCCGCGAGCGCCGCCGGGTCTTCGTCGAGCTGGTCAGCCCGGTGGCGAGCGACAACAAGCGGCTCGTCTACCACTCCAGCGACCCCGGGCGGCTGGCTGCCGACCTGGCCGCACTGCGCCGGCTGGAGCACGACGAGCAGGCCGCCGTCGACCGGTTGATGTTCACCAAGTCGCTGGAGACCCGCTCGCTCGTCGGTGCCTGGTGACCTGCCCGACCCGACCGGCCGGCGGGGGCCGGGCGCCGCCGCGCGTGGTGCTGAGCCCACCCCGACCGCGACATGTGTCCCTTGACACAGTCATGATCGGCGGCAACGCTGAAACGAACGGCTCTTCGCTGAGCGAACGGCCACCCGTCCCGACTGATCGCACCCCGGTGGTCGCCCGCGTCCGCCACCCGCCCGGCCCCCATCCACCGCAGAACAGGAGCCACCCATGACGACGACGGCACCCGACACCTCCCTCCGGACCCGTTCCCCCCGCTCGGCCGCCGACCTGGTCGCCAGCGCGCAGGAGCTGCAGCCGCTGGTCCGCGAGAACGCCCCGGCCAACGAGGCCGGCGCCCGGCTGACCGACGCCGTCGCCGACGCCCTGCACGATCACGGGCTGTTCGGCATGTGGACCCCGGTGGAGCTCGGCGGCAGCGAGGCGGACCCGATCTCCTCGCTGCAGATCGTCCAGGCGCTCGCCTACGCCGACCCGTCGACCGCCTGGGTGACCATGGCCGCGGCGCTGGCCACCGGCACCGGTGGCGCCTACCTCGGTGACGAGGCCGTGCAGAAGATGTTCACCGGCGACCGCTTCCCCGTCGTCGCCGGCCAGGGCACCCGCCCCGGCAGGGCGGTCCGGGACGGCGACGGCTACCGCCTCACCGGCGAGTGGGGCTTCGCCTCCGGCATCAAGCACGCCCAGTGGATCCACACCCTGGGCATCGTCGAGGACACCGGCCAGCCGCTGATCTTCGTGCTCCCCGTCGACGAGGCGCAGCTGGCCGACAACTGGGACGTGATGGGCCTGAAGGCCACCGGCAGCATCGACTACACGATCGACGACGTGTACGTCCCCGCGTCGTTCACCCACGAGGGCACCACGGAGACCGGCGTCCGCGGCGGATCGGTGTTCAACCTCGGGATCATGCACTTCGCGATCATCGGCCACTCGGCCTGGGCACTCGGCCTGTCCCGCCGGATGCTGGACGACCTGGCCGGCCAGGTGCGCTCGAAGGCCGGCCGCCCCGGCACGCTCGCCGACAGCACCGCCTTCCAGGCCGCCTACGGCGAGAACGAGGCCAAGTGGCACGCCGCCCGTGCGCTGGTCTACGACGCCTGGGCCGACGTCACGAAGACGATCGAGGCCGGCGAGAAGCTCACCCACGAGCAGCGCACCATGGTCCGGCTGGCGCTCTACAACGCCACCTGGACGGCGGAGGCGATCGCGAACTCCGTCTACAAGTCCGGTGGCACCACGGCGCTCCGGTCCGGTGCACTGCAGCAGTTCTTCCGCGACATGCACGCCGGCACGCAGCACGTCACCTCCGGCCCGCAGGTGATCGAGGGCGCCGGCCGCGCGCTGGCCGGGCTCGCCCCGGACCACGCGTGGGTCTACATGAACCTGGTGCCGTCGAACTGACCCGGTAGCCGCACGAACGGAGGGCCCGTCCGACCGGGAGGTCGGGCGGGCCCTCCGTCGTCGCGGGGGATGACCGTCAGGGGCCGAAGGCCCCGACCATGGCACCGCCGTCGACCGGGTGCACGTGCCCGGTCATGAACGACGACGCGTCGCAGGCCAGCAGCAGCGCCAGGCCCTGGATCTCCTGCCGGATGCCCATCCGGCGCAGCAGCACGGTGTCGGCCCACTGCTTCTCCAGTGCCGGTTCGATCGGGCCACGCCCGCCGATGTTGGTGTGGAACGGCCCGGGCGCGATGCCGTTGACCCGGATGCCGTCGGGCGCCAGGTCCACCGCGGCCTGCCGGACCAGGTTGGCCAGCGCGCCCTTGGAGGCGCTGTAGCCGTACCCCACCATGTTGTCCGCACGCAGCCCGGCGGTGGAGACGGTGACCACGATGCTGCCCCGGCCGGCCGGCCGCATGACCCGGGCCGCGGCCCGGACGGTGGCCAGCGTGCCGACCAGGTTCACCGCCAGGGCGCCGTCGAAGACCGCCCAGTCCAGGTCGTAGAGCCGGCCTTCGGCGGAGCTGATGCCCGGCCCGCCGGCGATGCCGGCGTTGGCGAAGACGGCGTCCAACCGGCCGGCCTCCGCGGCGGCGCCGCCGACGGCCTGGGCGACCTCCTCGGGCCGGGAGACGTCGCAGACCACCTGGTGCACCGTGCCGCCCGCCCCGGTCAGGGCCGCCGCGCTGCCGGCCAGCTCCCCGGCGTCCCGGTCCAGCATGGTCACCACGGCGCCGCACTGCAGCATGCCCTCGGCCATCGCCAGCCCGAGCCCGCTCGCCGCGCCGGTGACCAGCACGTGCCGGCCGGCCATCGACAGCCGGTCGGGCAACGGCCGGGAGTCGCGCTCGGTGGGTCCGCTCATCGGTCTCCTCCAGTGGCAGTGGGCAGGCGGGTGTCGCCGGAGACGTCGACGAGCACCTTGAACGCCTCGGTGGGCCGCTCGTCGAGCAGCCGTAGCGCGCCGGCCACCTCGTCGAGGGCGAAGACGTGGCTGACCAGCGAGTCGACCAGCTCCGGGTGCCGGGCGACCAGGTCGGCCGCGGCGGCGAACTCCTCGGGCAGGCAGCAGCTGACGCCGAGCACGTCGAGTTCCTTGAACGGGATGGGGCCCGGGCTGGTCGGCGCGGTGGCCGACGTCAGCCCCACCACGGCCACCCGCCCACCGTGCCCGGCGATGTCGAGGACGGTGGGCAGCAGGGCGGCCCGGCCGGTGGTGTCCAGGACGACGTCGGGGCCGTCCGGGCCGCTGTGCGCGCCCACCTGCACGGCGAGCTCCACGTCCTCGGCCCAGCACACCGGGAAGCCGGCCCGCGCGAGCAGCTCGCGCCGTGCGCCGACCGGATCGACGACCAGCACCTGGCCGCCCCGGTCCCGGGCGGCCAGTGCCGAGGCCACCCCGATCGGTCCGGCCCCGAACACCACGACGGTGTCCCCGGGGGCGACCCGGGCGCGGGCGGCGGCGTGCACGCCGATCGACACCGGCTCGACCAGGGCGGCCTGCACGCTGGTGAGCCTGGGGGTGGCCACGACCGAGCCGGTCGGCACCGTGAGCAGCTCCTGCAACGCGCCGTCGCGGTGCACGCCGATGAGTGCCAGGCGCCGGCACACGTTCACCCGCCCCGCGCGGCACGGCCGGCACTCCCCGCAGGCGAGCACCGGCCACACCGCGACCCGGGTGCCCTCCGCCGGGCCGTCGCCGGCCGGGTCGGCGACCTCGACGACGGCGGAGAACTCGTGTCCCTGGACGCGGGGCAGCAGGCCCTCGTGGGTCGCGCCGAGGTCGCCGTGCAGCAGGTGCAGGTCCGACCCGCAGATGCCGACGGCCTGGACGCGGACCACGGTCTGGCCGGCTTCCGGTGCACCGGGGCCGGGCCGGTCCTCGAGGAGGACCGCGCCCACCCCCTGGGTGACCGCTGCCCTCATCGGACGGCGGGTACCGGCTGGGACAGGAAGGCGATCACCTCGTCGGCGACCACGTCCGGCTTCTCCTGGTACAGCGCGTGACCGATCTCGGGCAGCACGTGCAGCTCCGCGCCGGCGATCTGCGCGGCGTAGGCCTCGCTGTGCGGCCGCGGCACGATGTGGTCCTCCTCCGCCGTGATCACCAGGGTGGGGGCGGTGATCGCGGACAGCCGCGCGGGCAGTTCCGGGTTGTGCAGGAAGACCGGGCCGGCGCCGGCGATCCGGACGAAGCCGGCCATGTCACGGGCGCCCTGGGCAGCGGCCTCCGGCGTCGGGGGCATCGACAGGATGGCGGCGGCGATCGCCTGGTCGTGGAAGAGGGCCGGGAACAGCTGCTGCGGCGTCATCGCCGGCAGGTCCGCCACGGGCGCCCCGGGCACGTCCAGGCCGCCGGGGGCCATCAGGACCAGCCGGTCGATCCGCTCGGGGACGGTGCTGGCGACCTCGGCGGCGATCCAGCCGCCGAAGGAGGCGCCGACCAGGTCGAACCGGTCCAGGCCCAGGGTGTCGAACAGGGCGACGTAGTGCTGCACGAGGAGGTCCATGTCGGCCACCTCGGCGAGCTCGTCGCTCAACCCCATGCCGGGGTGGTCGGGGGCGATCACGTCGAAGTGCTGCGAGAGCTGCTCGAGGTAGGGGTTCCACGCCCCGGCCCCGCCGGCGGCGTGCAGGACGACGACCGGCCGGCCCGTCCCCTGGCGGAACAGGTTGATCTCCCCGGAGCCCGTGGGGGCCCTGGTGGGGGTGGGGCCTGCAGCCGGAACGGTCACGCTGGTCTCCGATCGTCAAGGGGTGCGGACAGCTGTCCGCCACCGATCCACCGTGTCGCACGCCACAGCAGGTGTCAATGCCGCTCCCACCTCGGATGGCCGGGTCGCCCCACGCGCGGGGGCGGTGGAACAGGGTCCATCGGGTCCGGAAGGGGCGCCGGGAGCCGGTCACCAGAAAACGGACACTTGTACGTGTGACGGTTGACACGGCCGCGAGGCGCTGTCAATGTTCCGCCACCACCACGGCGCACGACCGGTGCCGACTGTCGGCCCCGAGGCGCTCGTGGCGTCCCCCAACGACGAGAAGGACGCGACATGGCTCTTCGAGCACCCCGCACGACGCGCGCCCGACGGCTCGCCATCCCGGCGGCCGCGGTGGCCATCGGTCTGGTGACCGCGGGCTGCGCGCCCAGCTCCGACGACTCCGGGTCGGGAGCCGCGGCCGAGGCCGGCACCGTCGTCTCGGCCGAGACGCTCGACGAGCTGCGGGCCGAGCTCGAGGAGGCGCAGGCGGTGCCCGAGTTCGAGGCGCAGGGCCCGGCCTTCTCGGTCGCCTCCCTCGCCGGCAAGAAGATCCTCTCGATGCCGGTCAGCAGCCAGCTCAAGGGCTGCGACGACATGGCCCGCCAGGTCGTGGACATCGCCAAGAGCGTCGGCATGACCGACAGCACCTACTTCCAGAACGACGGCGGCCCCGCGGCCTGGGTGCAGGGCATGAACCAGGCGATCAACGGCGGGTACGACGGCGTGGCCCTGGTGTGCGGCATCGACCCGGCCTCGCTCGCGCCGCAGATGGCCGCGGCCGAGGCGGCCGGCATCAAGGTGGTGGACATGCACCTGGCCGACCTCTCCGAGCCCGCCTCGGACCTGATCGCTGGGCAGACCAACGGCCAGTTCAACCGGGCCATGGCGATGGGCGTCGCGTCCGCGCTGGTCGAGGCCAACGGCAACCCGATCGACGCGCTGATGATCACCTCCAACGAGAACCCGCCGTCGATCGGCATGGAGAAGACCGTCAAGGACGAGTTCGCCCGGCTCTGCGGCGAGTGCGGTGTCGAGACGGTCAACGTGCCGATCCCCGACTACGCCACGAAGCTGTCCAGCACGGTGAGCTCGGCCCTGGTGGCCAACCCGGACATCAAGGCCGTCTTCATGGCCTACGACGCCCAGGCCACCTTCGTCGTCTCCGCGCTCAAGGCGGCCCGCACCGACGCCAAGGCCTACGCCTTCGGCGCGGACGAGCCGGTCCTGCAGATGATGGCCGACCCGTCGACCCCGATTGGCAGCGACATGGGCCCGAGCTTCCCGTGGATGGCCTACAGCGGTGCCGACCAGCTCTTCCGGGTCATCGCCGGTGAGCCGGCGATCCCGGCGGACGAGGCGTTCGCCCCCTACCGGATGTTCACCCCGGAGAACGCACCGCAGGCCACCCCGCCGGACTACGGCTTCGGGGACTCCTACGTGCAGGGCTACCGCGACCTCTGGCTCGACGCGCCCGCGTCCTGACCCGACGGTGCGGCGGTCCCCGGGCACCGGGGACCGCCGCACCGTCCCTCCCACGTCCGCCCAGCAGAGTCCAGCCAGCAGACAGGCAGCACGGATGTCGAGCACCGCACTTGAACTGCACAACATCTCGAAGGTCTTCGGCGCCACCCGCGCCCTCAGCGACGTCGACATGACGGTCCAGCACGGTGAGGTCCTGGCCCTGCTGGGCGAGAACGGCTGCGGCAAGTCGACCCTGGTCAAGGTGCTCGCCGGGGTGCACGAGCCGGAACCCGGCGGCCGGCTGGTCGTCGACGGCACCGACGTCCCGCTGCCGATGCCGCTGGGCACCTCCAGTCACCTCGGACTGTGCTTCGTGCACCAGGACCTCGGGCTGGCGCGGCCGCTGACGGTCCTGGAGAACCTGCTGGGCACCCAGGAGGGCGGCCCCCGGTGGAACATCCGCTGGGGCCGCGAGGCCCGCCGGGCGCGGGAGATGCTCCGTTCCTACGGCGTCACGGTCGACCCGCTGGCGGTGGTCAACCAGCTGCCGCCGGTCGACCAGGCGCTGGTCGCGATCGCCCGGGCGGCCGAGCAGCTCAAGCAGTACCGCGAGCGCACCGGGGCGACGTCCTCGGTGCTCGTGCTCGACGAGCCGACCGTCTTCCTCCCCGAGGAGGAGGTCAGCTTCCTCTTCGACCTGATCCGCACCGTGGTCGCCGGCGGGTCCAGCGTCATCTTCATCTCCCACGACCTGCCCGCTGTCCGGGAGATCGCCGACCGGCTCACCGTGCTGCGCGACGGGCGGGTGGTCGCGCACGCCTCGATGGCCGACGTGACCGACGACCAGATCGTCGAGCTGATCGTCGGCCCGGCCGCCGCGATGAAGGCGACCTTCGGCCACGGCGAGGGTTCCACCCTGGAGCGCACCTTCGACCGCACGCCCGGCGCCGGGCTCGAGGTCACCGGCCTGGTCGGCGGGCGGCTGACCGGCCTGGACCTGTCCGTCGCTCCGGGGGAGGTGGTCGGCCTCGCCGGGCTGCTCGGGTCCGGCGCCGAGGACGTGCCCTACCTGCTGTTCGGCGCCCGGCCGGCCGACGCCGGCGAGGTGACCGTGCACGGCTCGGCGATGCCGCTCCCGGGCCAGCAGCCGGCCATCGCCGTCGACGCCGGTCTCGCGCTGATCCCGGCCGACCGGCGCCGCGACGCGATCGCCCCCGCCGTCTCGGTCGCGGAGAACATGATGCTGCTCGTCGTGCCGCGGTTCCGGCGGCGCGGCGTGCTGGACAACCGGAAGCTGCGGTCGACCGCCGACCAGCGGGCCGACGCGCTGGACGTGCGGCCGCGCCGCACCTCCGTGCCGGTCGGCACGCTCAGCGGTGGCAACGCCCAGAAGGTCGTGCTGGCCAAGTGGCTGGAGATCTCGCCCAGGGTGCTGCTGCTGCACGAGCCCACGCAGGGCGTCGACGTCGCCGCCCGCGCGGAGATCTACCGGGTCATCAAGCGGGCGACCGAGACCGGGATGTCGGTCCTGTGGGTCTCCAGCGACTTCGACGAGCTGGCCACGGTCAGCGACCGGGTCGTCGTCGTCAGCGGCGGCATCGCCGTCTCCACCGTCTCCGGCGCCGACATCACGCCCGAGGCCATCACCACAGCCGTCTACGGCGCAGCCCGGGCCACCGGGGAGTCCACCATCACGACAGCGGAAGCGGTTCCATCATGAGCACGACGGACGTCGCGGAGCGGGCGGGCGCCGAGGGCACCCCGGGCGGGGCCGGGGTGCCGCCGACCCCGAAGAAGAGCCGGGGGAGCTGGGCGGAGAAGGCGGCCCTGCCGCTGGCCTGGCTGGTGCTGTTCATCGTCTTCGCCGCCCTCAACCCCGAGCGGTTCCTCTCCATGGGGAACATCTCGAACATCCTCGGCTCGCAGTCGATCCTGTTCATGATCGCGCTGGCGGCGCTGCTGCCCTCGATGGTCGGCGACATCGACCTGTCCCTGGGGGGCATCGGCGGGCTCTCCGCCATCCTCGTCGCCGTCCTCAACGTGCAGCACGCGATGCCGATCGGACTGGCCTGCCTGATCGGGATCGCCGCCGGCGCGCTGTGCGGCGCGGTCAACGCGCTGTTCGTCGTCCGGTTCAAGACCGAGCCGTTCATCATGACCCTGGGCACCGGGACGTTCTTCGCCGGCCTGGTCTTCTGGATCGCCAATTCCACGACCATCGTCGGGGTCTCCAGCACGCTGTCGGAGTGGACCTACATCCGGGTCATCGCCGGCGTCCCGATCCAGTTCTACTACTGCGTGCTGATGATGCTGGTCATCTGGTACGTGGCCACCTACACCCCGCTCGGGGTGCGGGCGCTGTTCGTCGGGCAGTCCCGGGACGTCGCCGCGCTGAGCGGGATCAAGTCCGACCGGATCCGCTGGGGCGCGTTCGTGCTGGCCGGCGTGATCGCCGCGCTGGGCGGCATCCTCTACGTCGGCACGACCGGATCGGCCGGCCCCTCCTCGGTGGGCTCGTTCCTGCTGCCCGCCTACGCCGCGATCTTCCTGGGCGCCACCGCCATCCAGCCCGGCCGGTTCAACGCACTGGGCACCGGCGTGGCCGTGCTGTTCCTGGCCACCGGCGTGGCCGGGCTGCAGCTGCTGGGAGCCCAGGACTACGCCCAGCAGCTCTTCTACGGCGGCGCCCTGGTCGCCGCGGTCACCCTGTCGCGTTACCTGCGGCGGACCTGACCGTGGCCGACTTCGGCTTCGGCCAGCCCCGTGACGGGGTGGTCCAGATGGCCTACGTGGTGCCCGACGTCCGGGCCGCCATCGCCTCCTGGACGGCGGACCTCGGCGCGGGCCCGTTCTTCCTGCTGGAGCACTTCACCGGCGTCGGGGCGGTGTACCGCGGCGAGCCCAGCGACGCGGCCGTGGCGATCGCGATGGGCTTCGCCGGGCACGTGCAGATCGAGCTGATCCAGCCCCTGGACGACCGGCCCTCGGTGTACCGGGAGACCGTGCAGCAGCGCGGATACGGTTTCCACCACGTCGGGCTGGCCACCGACGACCTCGCCGCCGCGGTCGCGACCCGGGAGGCGGCCGGCGCAACGGTGGCCTTCCGCGCCGGTGTGCCGACCGGCGGGACGGTCGTCTACCTGGACGGCGGTCCGGGCCTCCCCGGGTTCGTCGAGCTGATCGAGGGCACCACCGGGATGGACGACATGTTCACCCGCTACTGGCAGGCGTCGGTCGACTGGGACGGCAACGACCCGGTCCGGCCCTTCGGCTGAGTGCCCCACCGAATCCGGAGGACGACGGGATGAGTGAGTTGACCGAGCTGCAGACCAACTTCCGCGAGGTGATGGCCGGCGGGGCCACCCCGGTGTCCGTGGTGACCGCCATGGGCGACGGGCTGCCGCACGGGACGACGGTGAGCGCCTTCGCCTCGCTGTCGATGGACCCGCCGATGGTGCTGGTCTCCCTCGACCGGCAGTCCGACCTGCTCGCGCTGGTGCGGGAGACCGGCCGGTTCGGTGTGAACGTGCTGGGCTCGGACCAGTCGGCGCTGGCCCTGGCCTTCGCCCGCAAGGGCGGGACGGGGAAGTTCAGCGGGGTGCGCTGGGAGGTCGACAACGGCCTGCCGCGGCTGCCCGGCGCCCCGGGCTGGCTGGCCTGCGACGTGGCCCAACTGGTCGACGGAGGGGATCACGTGGTCGCCCTGGGCACCGTGGTCGCCGCGGACACGGTGCACGGCTTGCCGCTGACCTACCACGGCCGGCTGTTCGGCACCCACTCCGCGCTCGACGGTCTCTGACCCTCCCGCCGGCGCGCCGCGGCCGGCTCAGGCGCTGGCCGGGCCGGCCTCGGTGCGTCGGGGGAGCTCCACGTGCGGTCGGCTCTGCCACAGGGTCCACTCGGCGCTGACCTCGCCGGCGGTGCGCAGCAGCAGCGGCAGGTGCTCGTGCACCAGCCGCTCCGTGGACGTCTCCGCCGCGTGCACCGTGACGTTCATGGCGGCGCGCACGGCGCCGGTGCCGTCCCGCACCGGGACGGCGACCGAACGCACCCCCGGGGCGAGCTCTTCGTCGGCCAGGGCCCAGCCGCGCGCCCGCACCTCGCTGAGCTCGTCGCGGAGCTCGTCGATGGTCCGGTGCGTCGAGGGGGGCAGGCCGGAGCGGCTGGGTTCGGCGAGGGTCGCCGCCAGCTGGTCGGCCGTGAGCCCGGCGAGCAGCACCTTGCCCTGGGACGTCTGCACCGCCGGGAACCGGGTGCCGATGTCGACCCGCAGCGCGATCAGCTTGGGCACCGCGACCCGGGCGACGTAGACGATGTCGGCCCCGTCCAGCTGGGCCATCGAGGACGACTCCCCGGTCGAGGCGACCAGCTCCTCGAGGTGCGGCCGGGCGATGTCCCACAGCCCGAGGGCGCCCACGTAGGCCACGCCCAGGCTGAGCACCTTCGGCGTCAGCTGGAAGACGCCGCCGGTGCTGCGCACGAAGCCGAGCTCCTCGAGGGTGAGCAGCAGCCGCCGCGCCGTCGGGCGGGCCAGGGACGCCGCGGAGGCCACCTCGGTCAGCGACATCGCCCGCCGCTCGGGGCCGAAGCACGCCAGCACGTCCAGACCCCGTGCCAGGGCCTCGACGAAGTCGGGTCCCGTCCCGCGCCCTGCCATCGACTGGTTCCCCCTCGTGCCGGCCGTCGTCCTGCCGGGACAGATGTCCTGCCGGTGAGGGTCTCACGTTCCGCGTCCCGGGCCCGCCATCCGGCGCGTCCCGCTGCACCCGGCGGAGCACGGGTGGCCCGCCGAATACGTGGACGTCCAAGCACCCCGGCCGTAGAGTCCGACCATGGCCACCGCACCGGACCTGCACGTGCCCACCCACCCGGTGCGGTTCGTGACCGCCGCGAGCCTGTTCGACGGCCACGACGCGGCGATCAACGTCATGCGCCGGCTGCTGCAGGCCCAGGGTGCCGAGGTCGTCCACCTCGGGCACGACCGCAGCGTGCAGACCGTCGTCCGGGCCGCGCTGGAGGAGGACGCGCAGGGCGTGGCGCTGTCCTCCTACCAGGGCGGGCACGTCGAGTACTTCAGCTACCTGGTCGAGGAGCTCGCCGCCCAGGGCGCCGGGCACGTGCAGGTGTTCGGGGGCGGCGGCGGGGTCATCGTGCCGGAGGAGATCGAGCTGCTGCGCTCCCGCGGGGTGCGGATCTTCGCTCCGGAGGACGGCCAACGGCTCGGTCTGCCCGGGATGATCAACCAGCTGATCGCCGCCTGCGACGTCGATCTCGCCGCGACCGGCCCGGACGTCGACGCGGTGACCAGCGGCGACCCGGCCGCGCTCGCGCGGGCGGTCACCGTACTGGAGAGCGGCCGCTCGGCCGAGCTGGCGCGGCGGCTGACCGACGCCGCGGCCGGGCGAACGGTCCCGGTGCTGGGCATCACCGGGACCGGCGGGTCGGGCAAGTCCTCGCTCACCGACGAGCTGCTGCGCCGGCTGCGGCTGGACAGCGAGGACAAGCTGCGGATCGCCGTGCTCGCCGTCGACCCGACCCGGCGTCGCGGCGGCGGGGCGCTGCTCGGCGACCGGATCCGGATGAACGCCCTGGAGCTGGGCGACCGCGACCAGACCTTCTTCCGCTCGCTGGCCACCCGCACCGCCGGCACCCAGCTGCCCGAGCACCTCGCCGACGTCATCAGCGCGGTGAAGGCGGCCGGTTACGACCTGGTGATCGTGGAGACCCCGGGGATCGGCCAGGGCGACGCCGCGATCCTGCCGTTCAGCGACGTCTCGCTGTACGTGATGACGCCGGAGTTCGGCGCCGCCTCCCAGCTGGAGAAGATCGACATGCTGGACTTCGCCGACGTGGTCGCGGTCAACAAGTACGAGCGCCGGGGCGCCGAGGACGCCCGCCGGGACGTCGCCCGCCAGTTGGTGCGCAACCGTGAGGCGTTCGGCTCGCCGTGGGAGGAGATGCCGGTCTTCGGCACCAGCGCCGCCCGGTTCAACGACGACGGCGTCACCGCGCTGTACCAGCACCTCCGGGAGCTGCTCGGCGCGAAGGGGCTGCCGGCTGCCGCCGGGGTGCTGCCGCGCGTCGACGTCCGGGCGTCGACCGGGCTGAGCAGCGTCGTCCCGGCCGCCCGGGCGCGGTACCTGGCCGACATCGCCGACGCCGTCCGCGGGTACCACCGGACCACCGCCGAGCAGGCGGAGCTGGTGCGGCGCCGGCAGCACCTCGGCACGGCCGCCGAGCTGCTCGCGGGCGAGGCAGCCGTCCAGGCCCGCGAGCTGGCCGACTCGATCGAGGACGAGCTGCTGCCCGGCGTGCGCACGCAGCTGGCGGAGTGGCCGGCCCGGGTGGCGGAGTACTCCGGCGACGAGCTGGTCTACACCGTCCGCGGCCGGGAGATCCACACCCCGCTGACCCGCACCACGCTCAGCGGGAACGAGATCCGGCGGGTGGCCCTGCCCCGCACCACCGACGCCGCCGAGCTGCTCTCCTGGCTGCGCCGGGAGAACCTGCCCGGTTTCTTCCCCTTCACCGCCGGGGTCTTCCCGTTCAAGCGCCAGGGCGAGGCGCCGGCCCGGATGTTCGCCGGCGAGGGTGACGCCTTCCGCACCAACCGGCGCTTCCAGCTGCTGTCGGCCGGCAACGAGGCGACCCGGCTGTCCACCGCCTTCGACTCGGTGACCCTCTACGGCCGCGACCCCGACCCGCGGCCCGACGTCTACGGCAAGGTCGGCACCTCCGGGGTCTCGATCGCCACCGTCGAGGACATGGGGGTGCTCTACGGCGGGTTCGACCTGTGCTCGCCGACCACCTCGGTGTCGATGACGATCAACGGGCCGGCGCCGACGATCCTGGCGATGTTCCTGAACACCGCGATCGACCAGCGGCTGGACGCCTTCCGCGCCGAGCGGGGCCGCGAGCCCGACGAGGCCGAGGCCGCGGAGCTGCGTGCCTGGGTGCTGGCCAACGTCCGTGGCACGGTCCAGGCCGACATCCTCAAGGAGGACCAGGGGCAGAACACCTGCATCTTCTCCACCGAGTTCGCGCTGCGCTGCATGGCCGACATCCAGGAGTGGTTCATCGACCACCGGGTGCGGAACTTCTACTCGGTGTCCATCTCCGGCTACCACATCGCCGAGGCCGGGGCGAACCCGATCAGCCAGCTGGCCTTCACCCTGGCCAACGGCTTCACCTACGTGGAGTCCTACCTGGCGCGCGGGATGGACGTCGACGACTTCGCGCCCAACCTGTCCTTCTTCTTCTCCAACGGGATGGACGCCGAGTACTCGGTGATCGGCCGGGTCGCCCGGCGGATCTGGGCCGTGGCGATGCGCGACCGCTACGCCGCGTCCCCCCGGTCGCAGCAGCTGAAGTACCACGTGCAGACCTCCGGACGGTCGCTGCACGCCCAGGAGATGGACTTCAACGACATCCGCACCACTCTGCAGGCGCTCTGCGCCATCTACGACAACGCCAACAGCCTGCACACCAACGCCTTCGACGAGGCGGTGACCACCCCGAGCGCGCACTCGGTGCGCCGGGCGCTGGCCATCCAGATGATCATCGACCGGGAGTGGGGGCTGGCCGGCAACGAGAACCCGCTGCAGGGCTCCTTCGTCATCGACGAGCTCACTGACCTGGTGGAGGAAGCCGTGCTCACCGAGTTCGAGCGGATCGCCGACCGGGGCGGCGTGCTCGGCGCGATGGAGACCGGCTACCAGCGGGGGCGCATCCAGGACGAGTCGATGCTCTACGAGCACCGCAAGCACGACGGCAGCCTGCCGATCGTCGGTGTCAACACCTTCCTGGACCCACACGCCGGCGACGAGCCACCGGCGCCGGTGGAGCTCGCCCGGGCCACGGAGGCGGAGAAGCAGTCGCAGCTGGACCGGCTGGCCGACTTCCAGGCCCGGCACGCCGCGGAGGCGCCGCGGGCCCTGGCCCGCCTGCAGGAGGCGGCGATGGACGGCGGCAACGTC